>JADLEV010000071.1 GCA_020845935.1 Gammaproteobacteria bacterium | reverse complement strand
TGATCCTGCCGGACGTGACCATCGGCCAGAACTGCCGCATTCGCAAGACCATCCTGGACAAGCAGTGCGCGGTGCCGCCGGAAACCGTCATCGGTTACGACGCCGCCGAGGATGCCCGGCGATTCCACGTCAGTCCCGAAGGTGTGGTATTGGTCACCCCGGAAATGCTCGGTCAGGAGATTCACCACGTCCGCTGAACGTCTGCCGGTGGTGCTGTGTTGGCACATGCACCAGCCAAGCTATTTCGATCCGATCGCAGGCAGCTATGTACTGCCGTGGACGTATTTACATGCGATCAAGGATTACGTCGACATGGCGGCACATCTCGAAGCACACCCGGCGATGCGTGCCGTCGTCAATTTCTCGCCGACGCTGCTGGAACAACTGGATGATTACAACCAGCAGCTCACACGCTGGCGTGTACGTGGCGAGCCGATTGCCGATCCGTTGCTGGCGGCGTTGGCAGAGCCGCGGGCAGTTACCGACGCGACCGAACGACGTCGGCTGATCGAGCTGTGCCTGCGCGCGCATCCGAATCGGGTGATCGCGCGGTTTCCACCCTATCTTCGGTTGTATACGCTGGCGCAGAACTGCCTGCAGGACTCGCGCACGCTCGCTTACCTCAGCGACGAATTCTTCGCTGACCTGCTGGTCTGGTTTCATCTCGCAATGCTCGGTGAAACCGTGCGTCGCGGCGACGCACGGGTACAGACGCTGATGGCGCAGGAGGCGGCGTTCAATGCGGCGGAACGAACCCTGCTCATCGAAATCATGCACCAGCAGATCGACGGCATCATCGGCCGTTATCGGGCTCTCGCCGATCGCGGTGCGGTGGAACTGGCGATGAATCCCTACGCACACCCGATCCTGCCGCTGCTGCTCGATCTTCGAAGCGCACGGGAGGCTCTGCCGGATCTGCCCCTGCCCACCGCGGAATGCTATCCCGGTGGTGAACAGCGCGCCCACTGGCAAATCGCGCAAGGCCTTGCCGTCTTCGAACGCCACTTCCAGCGCCGCCCGGTGGGATGCTGGCCGGCGGAAGGTGCGATCAGCACTGCGACAGCGCGGCTATTCGGCGAGCATGGTTTTTCCTGGATCGCGAGCGGCCACGGCGTGCTGGCGCACAGCCTGCCCGAAGCACCGGACCCACACCGGCCGTATCAACTCGAGGGCAGCCCGGCGATCGTCTTTCGCGACGATGCCCTGTCGGATCGCATCGGTTTCGAATATGCGTCGTGGCACAGCGACGATGCCGCGGCGGATCTCGTCCAGCATTTGCTCAACATTCATGGAAACACCCCGAATCCATCGCAGAAGCTTGTCGCGATCATCATGGATGGGGAGAATGCCTGGGAGTACTACTACGAGAACGCCTACCACTTCTTCGGCGCGTTGTACCGGAGGCTCGCTGACGAACCGCGGCTGGAACTGACAACCTTCAGTGATGCCCTGCCCCGCTTTCGACCGCACCGGCTCGAACGGCTGGTCGCCGGCAGTTGGATCTACGGCACGCTATCGACCTGGATTGGCGAACCGCAGAAGAATGCGGCCTGGGATCTTCTGGTCACGGCCAAGCAAGAGTTTGATGCTGTTATCGCAGCCGCAACGCTGTCCGTGGAACGTGTCGCCGCAGCGACCCAGGCGCTTGGTCGCTGCGAAGCCTCGGATTGGTGGTGGTGGTTCGGGCGCGATACCGATCCGCGGATTGCCCACGAGTTCGACATGTTGTTCCGCGCTCATCTGCGCACGCTGTATCACCTGCTCGACCGGCCAGTGCCCGCGGCCGTGGATCTGAGTCTGGTGGAACAGCATGACGGCGGTGGCACGGTTGGCTCCATGCGGCGCGGCACGGCTCCATGATTGGGCCGGTGCTCGATCGCCGTCGCGCGGGCATCCTGTTGCACCCAACCTCACTGCCTGGTCCGGATGCCGCGGGAACGCTCGGTCGCGATGCCTACTACTTCATCGATTTCCTGTGCCGCACCGGGCAAACCGTCTGGCAGGTGTTGCCGCTCAATCCGCCGGACGTCGATCTCAGCCCCTATCAGTGTCTGTCCGCTTTTGCCGGCAACCCGGATCTGATCAGCCTGCCGTTGCTGGTCGACTGGGGCTGGTTCGACAGCGCAGATCTGCCGGAGCCACCGATTACTGCCGCGACCCGGCTGGCATTGCTGACAGCGGTGCATGCCGACCTGATAACAAGAGGGAAGCAAGCCGATCTGCTGGATTTCGCGGCCTTCTGTGCCGAGCAGCGCGAATGGCTGGATGACTATGTGCTGTTCCGCGCGCTGCGGGCGCGGTACGGTGGCCCATGGACCAACTGGCCTGCGCCGCTGCGTGATCGAGAATCAAGCGCGCTTGCCGCGCAGCATGACGAACTCGACGCCGAACTCGCGGCGCTGCGCTTCGAACAATTCATCTTCTTCCGGCAATGGCGTGAGATCCGCCGCTATGCGAATGCACACGGGGTTCGAGTTTTCGGTGATTTGCCGATCTTCGTCGGCCACGACAGCGCCGATGTCTGGGCGCGGCGCGATCTATTTCGCCTCGACGAATGCGGCGAACCCCTGGTCGTCGCCGGCGCGCCTCCGGACGGATTTTCCGACACTGGCCAGCGCTGGGGCAATCCGTTGTATGACTGGGACCGGCTTGCCGCCGATGGATTCTGCTTCTGGAGGGCGCGGCTCGCCGCGCAGTTTGAGTTGTTCGATCTGCTGCGGATCGACCACTTTCGCGGTTTCTGCGCGTGCTGGCAGGTGCCTGCTCGCGATCGCGACGGCCGCAATGGACGCTGGGTGGAAACTCCGGGGGAGGCGTTGTTCGATGCGCTGACCGCGCACTTTGGACAACTGGCGCTAATCGCCGAGGACCTTGGCCATATCACCGCCGAGGTGCATGCGTTGCGAGTGCGCTACGGCATACCCGGCATGAAGGTGTTGCAGTTCGGTTTCGACGGCAACCCCGCCAATCCTTATCTGCCGCACAACCACGTCGAGCAGGCCGTCGTCTATACAGGAACGCACGACAATGACACGACGCTCGGCTGGTATCTGACGCTGCCGGAGATCGCGCGGCACGAACTGCACGAGTACCTCGGCAATCCGGCACCGACAATGCCGGACACATTGTTGCGGATGGCCTACGCGTCGGTCTGCCGTCTGGCCATGCTGCCGATGCAGGATGTGCTCGGGCTCGGCTCGGAGCATCGAATGAATACTCCGAACACGCCAACGGGCAATTGGCGTTGGCGTTTCAGCTGGGCCGACCTGACGCCGGCAGCGGCCCGTCATCTGACCGAGCTGGCCCGACGTTTCGATCGCGCCTGTTGAGCAGTGGCTGGCCGAGGTCTTTGCCAAGGACGCGGCATTCCCGGCGTCGCCGTCAGTGTGTCAGTGCATAGACCGCGAAATTCAGGCCCAGACGAATTGCCAGATTGGCGCGGTCCTGAGGGTAAGCCGGCTCGTCGGCGCGTTGCCAGCCATCGCCCAGATCGTTGTTGAATGCAACCATCACCAGGATTCGGCCGTCGTCATCGAGCACGCCGCGCCAGCGGGGCTCCATGCCGTCGTCACGAAATCCAAGCGGCAGGTGCTGCCAAGTCGGCACCTGCGGCCGCTCGGTCAAATCGTAGACGACATGAAAGATCGGATGATCGTCTGGAATATCGACGATTGCCCGATCCGGAAAGATCCGGCGCATACCCCTTTCGAATCCCGCCCACTCATAGCTGCCGTAGAAGCTGTCGCAGACGAGGAAGCCGCCGCGCAGCAGATACTCGCGCAATTTCTGTACCTGACCATCGGTCAGTTGCCAGCAGCCCGGCAGCCCGACCAGCAGGAAGGGCCAATTGAATACATCATCGCCGTCATCGAGGTTTACCGGCTGTTCGACCGCGCGAGCATCGACTGAACTCAACCGCCGCAGCAGTTGCGCGAAGGTCCGATCGCCCCGCGGATAATCGACTGCCCACGCGGTACCACCCCGCCGCCAATCACCACCGCGACCGAACGGACAATGACGCGAACCGCCATCGGGGTACATCAAACGACCGACGACGAACTCGGCTGAGGTCTGGTAATCGGACGGCAGGTCGGCGCCGTAGTCCCACTCGAATCCCGGATACTCCCGCCAGGACCGCGGTACCTCGTCGGCTTTGGCCGGCGCCGCCAGCGCGAAACCCAGAGCGAGCACTACCAACGCACCGGTTCGTCGCCTCGCAGCGGCGTTGAATGTCCCGTCGAACATCTCCGCGAACCCTCCACCGTGGTTGTCCCCATCTTAAGGCGGAACCGACGACAACCGAAAAGGGCCGGTTTGCCATGGCCGCTGGATGCGGAAGGGTGAGGTGTATGTGCGGCGGCACGGCGGCTCCGGGACTCTGCGGCGTGACCGCGCTGGTAGTGCTGGGGGCAACGACCGTTTTGATGGCCTCGTCAGGACCGACGACGGCCGCGCCGTACTCATCCGTAATCCGGGGTGTTGGCGGCTTTATCGAGGTATGAAAATCGGCGAAACAAGCACCAACGCTGGCTATACCTGCGCAAACATCGATGCTGATCAGGAAAGCTCTGAACTAATCCGCGGGCCTTGTTCAGAGCCGTATCAGTCAGCGGAATCGGCCGGCGAGTTGTTCCATCGCTTCGCGCAATTCGGTCCAGGCACGTTCCGCTCCCTGGCGCAGCTCATCGAAGGCATCACCCGATCGCTTGCCGAGGTCGTGCAACGTCTCACCCAGCGCCGCACGACGCGCCTGCAGCGCCTTCAGATCGTTGTTGTACTCGGTGCGCGCCTTGGCCTTGAGGCTCTTCGCCTCCGCTTTCAGTTCGTCGAACCTTCGATCCCATTCGCCGACCTGCATTTCCAGCCGGTGCAAGAATTCGTGCGCGGTATCGGCCCGGGGTCGCTCCATGCCGGTTTGCAGCAGCTGATCGATCTCCGATTCGGCTGCCAGCCAATCCGAGACGGGATCGCTCTCGGCGAAGCCTCGCCGCTCGGCGCGGTAATACGCCGCAACCGCAATCATTTCGTTGCGCCGCTCCGGCGACATGCCTTGCGCCGCGGCTCTGGTCTGATTCCTTCGCATAGGTTTCTCCTCGCTACGATGACAGATGACGAAGCAGGTCGGAGGCACGGAAGCTCTGCCTTTCCAGCTGCGCTTCGCCAGCCTTGCACCTGGCAGCCCGTGCGCCCAGGTACCACTCGCGGTAATCGTATCTCGCATTGGAAGTCTCGCGCTGCACCAGCGACTTGTCCCTGATCCGCGTCAAAGCACCTGACGCATGGATTCACGGCCTTGACAGCCTCTCGGATATTTATCATAGTGATATCACAATAAGATCACTTCTACACAGAAGGGAGAAGCCGTGATGACGATGCAAGCGACCACCAACAACCACGAGGTCCAACGCGACACGATGAGCGGGTACCTGGGATTTGCCACGGGCATCGTCCTGGTCCTCGGCGGCTTTGGCTCGTTCGTTCTGGCAGCGGCGCAGCACCAACCTTGGTTCATTCTCGTCGCGGTGTTGCTGTTCATTGCCGGTGCACTGATGTTCATTGGCATTTACATGCTGCAACCGAACGAGGCGGCGAATCTGCTGCTGTTCGGCCGCTACAAGGGCACCGACCGCGAGTCGGGCCTGCGCTGGGCCAATCCGTTCTACCGCAAGCAGAAAATCAGTCTGCGCGCGCACAACCTCGCGAGCGAGCGGCTCAAGGTCAACGACAAGCGCGGCAATCCGATCGAGGTCGCGGCCGCGATCGTCTGGCGGGTGCGCGACACGGCGCAGGCCAGCTTCGATGTCGAGGATTACGGGCAGTACGTCTCGGTGCAGGCCGAAGCCGCGGTCCGGCATCTGGCGTCGAGCTATGCCTACGACGAAGGTGAGGACCTGGCACCCGGGGAAACGACCTTGCGCGCCGGCCAGGACAAGGTCGCGGCATCACTCGCCAAGGAACTGCACGAGCGCTTCGAGCAGGCGGGCATCGTCGTCGAGGACGCAAAGCTGACCCACCTTGCCTACGCGCCCGAGATCGCACAGGTGATGCTGCGCCGGCAACAGGCCGAAGCAATCATCGCGGCGCGCAGCAAGATCGTGCACGGCGCGGTCAGCATGGTCGAGATGGCCCTGACGGGCCTGGGTGAGCGCAACATCGTCCACCTCGACGACGAGCGTCGCGCGGCGATGGTGTCGAATCTGCTGGTGGTATTGTGTTCCGAATCGGAAGCCCAGCCGGTGATCAATACTGGAACGCTGTACACCTGAAGGTATTGACCGAACCGTCGATCAGCGAACGTAACGAAGCATCGTGGCCAGCCCGGACAAGAAATCGTATCTGCTGCGCATCGACCCGGACCTCTGGACCGAGATTGAAGCGCTCGCCGCGCAGGAGTTGCGCAGCGTCAATGGTCAGATCGAGTACCTGTTGCGCGACGCTTTGGTGCGACGTGGCCGTGCCGTCCCGCCGCGGAAGAAACCGCGGCGGGATTAGGCCCGCTACTCGTGCGCCTGTTCGGCGCGGCGCGGCGGCTCAGCCGCCGGTGCCGGCATCGCATTCTTGACTTCGTTGGCGCGGGCGATGACGAACGCGCGGATCGCATCGGACTGGGCCGGCGTCAGCACATCGCTGAAGGAAGCCATGCCGCGCTCCACGAGCGTGCCCTGCAACACGACGCTGTCGAACGCTTCCGGCGACACGAGCCGTAGCGACAGCATCAGGTTCGGGAACGTGGCGCCACGCGTCTGACCGTTCTCACCGTGGCACGCGGCGCAGTACTTGCTGTAATGTCCGCGTCCCTCGGCGACCAGTTCCGCACTCGCGGTCGCCGGCGGCGGGTTCAGCGGTGGCGGCGTGTAGGCAGTCACCGGCGGCAGCGTCGCGGTGCCGTTCAAGCCGAACACCAGCATCCGCGAATGGTTTGGTGCGTAGTAGCCGGCGGCCTGATTGCCGCCAACACTGGCGGCGATGTATTGCTGGCCATCGATCTCGAAGCTGATTGGCCCCGACAGCACCGCCGTTTGCGTGGGGTAGCTCCACAGCTTCTCGCCGGTCTTGGCGTCGAACGCACGTAATTCGTTCGCCGTGCCACCGCCCTGGAACACCAGGCCGCCCGCAGTTGCCATCGCCGCACCGGTCGGTCCCTGATTGATCTCGGTGCGCCAGACCTGGTTCTTGCTGACCGGATCCCATGCTTGCAGATAACCGATGAAACCGCTCGGTGCTTCCGGGTGCTCCTGGTAGTAGGTCGTTTGCGCGCCGAAATCGATGCCGAGGTTGTAGCCGACCGAGCTCTGCTTGTAGTTCGGATCGTTGACCATCGGGAACCAGGCATCCTGAGTCGGGATGTAGACCAGCCCGGTGTCGGGGCTGTAGGCATTGGCATGCCAGCCATGGCCGCCCTGCACGCCCGGCCGCAGATTGAACGGCGCCTCCAGGTAGCGCGACTCCGGCTTGACCCGCGGCCGCCCGGTCGCCATGTCGATGCCATCGGCCCAGTTCACCTCGGTGAACGCCTGTGCGTGCAACAGCGTGCCGTTCGCGGCATCGAGCAGATACAGGAAACCGTTCTTGCTCGGCTGCACCACGACGCGGCGTGGTTCCCCTTCCAGCGTCAGATCGAGCAGCAGCAACGGGCTGGTCGCGTCATAGTCCCAGGTATCGCCCGGTGTCGTCTGATAGTGCCAGACGTACTCGCCGGTATCGGCCTTGACCGCGACGATCGATGCCAGATACAGGTTGTCGCCACCCGAGGGATCGCGCACCCGCTGATTCCACGGCGTGCCGTTGCCGGTGCCGAAGATCACCAGATCGTTGACCGTGTCGTAGACCGCGCTATCCCAGACGGTGCCGCCGCCGCCAACCAGCCACCACTCACCACTCCAGCTCGCCGCCGCCTTCTCCATCGCTTCGTTCTCGAAGCCATCGGCCGGATTGCCTGGGACGGTGTAGAAGCGCCAGGCAAGCGCGCCCGTTTCCGCATCGTAGGCGCTGACATAGCCGCGCACGCCATACTCGCTGCCGGAGTTGCCGATGATCACCTTGCCCTTAACGACGCGCGGCGCCATCGTGATCGAATAGCGATACAGCGCCGAGTCCTTTTTCGTTTCGTCGAAGGTCAGCGTGGACCAGGCTTGTTTGCCGGTCGCCGCATCGATGGCAATCAACCGCGCATCCAGCGTGCCGACGTAGATCCTGCCGTTCCACGCGGCGATGCCGCGATTGACCAGACCGCAACAGACCTTGACTGCCCATTCGCCCGGCACCTTGGGATCGAATTGCCAGAGTTGCTTGCCGGTCTTGGCGTCGAACGCGTAGACCTTGCTCCAGGCAGTCGAGACATAGAGCACGCCATCGATGAACAGCGGCGTGCCGGTCTGCTGCAGGTTGGTGTCGTAGTCGGCGAACCAGGCGAGCCCAAGCTGCTTGACGTTGCCGGCGTTGATTTGCGAGAGACGGCTGAAGCGCTGCTCATCGTAGGTGTTGCCATAGGTCAGCCATTGGCTTGGCTCGGACGCGGCATTGCGAATGCGCTCGCCATCGACTCGTGCCGCGGCTACCGCGGCCTTGGTTGGCACGGTGGCCTGCGGTGGCGGCGACGATGCGGAATCCGAGGCTGGCTGATCCGAGCCGCCACAACCAAACAGCGACAGCGACAACAGAGCGGACAGGCCCCAGGTACGGGTGCGAATCAACATGTGATGCCTCCCTCGAGTTCTGGAATTTATTGCGATCAAACGGTTGATCGCGGGAAGGTCGCGCTACACGCGGCCGCCGGAATTCTCCCGGACTCGGTTGGCCGTTGCAAGGAAACGGAGGCGCGCGATGCTCTGTCGCGGACCAGGGTCGCCGCGGTTCATGGCAGCGGCAGGCGCAGCTGCAATTCGATGACGCGCTCCAGGGACGCCGCGGCCACATGGCCAGGATCCTGGACAAAGCGGAACTCCAGCCGTGTCGCGACACGCGCGGCGGTGCGCAGCTCATAGCCGATGCCGAATTCGAGTTCGCGCCCACTCGGGGTCGCTTGCAGCGTACGCGTGATCTGACCGAGGCCGGCGCGCCCTTGGATAGTCGCCACGGGCAGGGTCAACGCCAGAGTGCCGCGTTCGATTCGCAGCGGCTGGCGCAGTGTCAGGAACCAATGACCCAGCGCGGCGCGATCGGCGCGGCCCACGGCGCGCGGCGTTGCCGCCCAGGACAAGTCCGCGGCAAACGCGGAGGTCAACAGCGGCTGGGCGACGTCGATCCACCCCGACAGCCGCGGCGAGGTGCTACCGAGTTCGGCTGCGGCGGCGATGCTCAGGCCCGGCAGCGGGGTCCAGCGCATGGCGGCGCCAAGGAACGACGAGGAGGCACGTGGCGGCTCTCCCACAGCAGGCGACCAATCGAGGCCGAGCAACGCACCCTGCTCGCGCAGGTAACCTATCGAGACTCTGCTTGCGAAGGCACCGACATCGCGTTGGTACTGCATCGCATAGGCCTGCCGTGTCGCGCCACCGAACAGGCGGTTTGGCTCCGGCGCCAGCGCATCGGCAAATATCGTCAATCGTCCGGTCGCGAACGAACGGGTCAGTGCCACTCCGGCACTCGCGCCGCCCGCACCGAAGTGGCCGCGCGGTTCGGTCAGGGTCAGCGGCGCCACGGGCGTCCTATTTGCCGCGATGGTCACGTCGAGGTCGGGACCGACAGGCAAGCTGATGCGCGAAGCGACAACGTCTTGCCGGACCTGTGGCAATTCGCGTTCATAACCAGCGAAGCCCGCCGCGGTCAGCATCGTCGCCGGGGTCGTCGGCGCCCGCGTGCCGGTCAATGACGGAATGTCCGCGGTCGCGACAACGAGCGGGGCCGGCACGCGCGGCGCGGGCTGCCAGGCTGAACTCAGGTCGACCACGAAGGCGCGGTCGAACGCATCGAAGGCAACGGCCTGCCACGCCGCGGGGTCCCGCGTCAGTGCATCGCCGAAGGCGGCGCCGGCAACACCGAGCGTCGTGTCTGCCGGAATCTCGCTTGCACCGAGCGGCAACAACAGCGTCCCGACCGGAGCGAACGCGCGTTCGAGGTTCAGGCGACCATGACCCCAGACGCGATCGGTACCCACCTCGCCCATGTCATCGGCCGTCGTCAGCAACAGATTCACGATCTCGCGCGGCGGCAACGCCGGAAAGGCCGCCAGCAGCGTCGCGATCGCACCGGTCACCTGCGGCGCCGTGATCGACGTGCCCGCAACCACGCAGAGTGGAGCCGGAGCACAGTCCGGGCTATCGAACGCCGGCACCGGAACCTCCGTCCCGGGTGCGGTGAGGAAGTAGTTCCACGTCTCACCGGCGCGGTTCGAAAACGACATCAGTTCGTGCGCTTGGCCATGGGCGCCGACCGCCAGAATCAGGCCGCCGAAACGTGCATCGCCTGCGTATCGAGCCGGATAGCTCACCTCGCTGCTGCTGTTGTTCCCGGCGGACACGACGATGATGACGCCAGCCTCCGTCGCACGCCGCAGTGCGGCTTGCAGCGAGAGGCTGCTGGAAGAGAAACCGCCCAGCGAAATATTGACGACGTGCGCGCCTTGCGCAACCGCGTAATCAATCGCGTTTGCCGTTTCGGTATCGTAATAGCCGCCATCGATCGCATCGCTGCGCAATGCCAGCACGGTCGCACCGAACGCGATACCGACCGTGTACTGGGAATTGAAATTGCCGGCGATCGCCGAAGCGATCATGCTGCCATGCGTCCGGCTCGCGTCGTACAGGCGGTTGCGTTCGTCGATCAGATCCTGCGATGCCGGCGATACGCGTCCAACGAGTTCCGGATGAGTGCTGTCGGCGCCGCTGTCGACAATGCCGATCAAAACGCCCTGCCCGGCACTGCCGCTGCGCCAAGCCGCGGTCGCCTTGATATCGCCAAGCGCCCAGTTCGACGAGACTTCGAGCGAAGCGTCGGTGGGCACCACAGCCGGCGCGCTCGCCGGCAACAAGGGTCGCGGTTGTGGTGACGGCGGGATGGGAGTGACCGGAGCGACCGGAGTGACCGGCGGCACCGCAGTCACCGTGGTTGCCGCCGGTGCCGGATTTGAAGTCGAGCCGCTGCCGCCGCAGGCCACGAGCGCGGCGGCTCCAACGCCACCGAACAAGGCGCGCACGCCACGGCAAAACCCTGCTGACCGGACCGCTGCCCGACACCTCTGAACATGCGCATTCATCGGCGGGCATTGAAGCATACCCACCGCACGCAAGCACCTGCCAACGCACGGCATTTCATCCAACCGCAACTGGCATTAAGCTGTGCCGGCGAATCGCGCCACCCTCCTCCTGGAAGGCTGTGACATGTCTATGAGCCACGTTGCTTTGCGTTCCCGCCGCGACTTGCTGCGGGTCGGTGCCGGTGCGCTGCTGTCGGCCGGGCTGTGGCCAGGGAGCTTGCGCGCCGCCGACAATGGCAAGGGCGGCGATTTCACGTTCGTCACGTTCAACGACACCCATTTTCATACCGAGCGCTGCCCGGGCTGGTTCGCGAAGGTGAACGCCAGCATCCGCGCGCTGGAACCACGGCCGGAGTTCTGCCTCATTCTCGGTGACCTCGGCGAGAAGGGCAGACAGAGCGAGCTCGGCGGCATGCGCGATGCGCTGCGCGATCTCGGCATCGATTACTACACCGTGATCGGCAACCACGATTGGACCGAACCGACCGACCGCTCGGTCTACGAGCAACTGTTCCCCGGCCGCATCAACTACCACTTCGAACACCGCGACTGGCAGTTCATCGGACTCGATTCGACCGAAGGCGACAAATACAGCCGTAGCAGCGTCCAGGCCGACACCTTCGCGTGGCTCGATGCCAACCTTGCGCGTTTCGACCGCGCGCTCCCGACCGTGCTGTTCACCCATTTCCCACTCGGCGATGGCGTGATGATGCGGCCGGCGAATGCCGACGATCTGCTGGGACGGTTACGCGACCTCAATCTGGTCACGATCTGCAATGGCCACTTTCATGGCTTCACCGAACGCACCTTCGACAAGGCGACGATCACCACCAACCGCTGCTGCGCCATCAGTCGCGACAACCACGATGGCACGAAGGAAAAAGGCTATTTCGTTTATTCGGCACGAAGCGGCGCGCTGGAACGCCGGTTCGTCGAGGTGGTCGCCTGACCGGTTGTTAGGTCAGCGTTGCCGCCAACACTTCGACCGATCCTCGATACACCATATCGAGCGCGACCCAGAGAATCATGGCGAGGCCGACGTAGGCAATCCACGGATGGCGGTTTAGCAGGCGTGCGATGATCGTGGCGGCGGCGCCCATCAGCGCGACCGACAGGATCAGCCCGAACACCAGCACCCAGGTGTGCTCGGCGGCGGCACCGGCGACGGCGAGCACATTGTCGAGCGACATCGAGACGTCGGCGATCACAATCTGCGTCACCGCCTGCCCGAAGGTTTTGACCTGCACGCCCGGCAGCGGCGCCTGCGGGCGCGCCAGTTCGGCGTTGTCTTCCGTCGAGAGTGGTTGATGCTGATGGTGCGCTTCAAATAGCCGCTTGCGGCGCTGGTGCACGAGCTCGCGCCAGAACTTCCAGCAGACCCAGAGCAGCAACAGGCCGCCGGCGAGCATCAGCCCGATTATCTGCAATAGGAAATTCGTCGCCAGCGCGAACAGCACGCGAGCCACGGTGGCCGCGGCAATGCCGATCACGATCACACGCTGCCGGTAGGCTGCGGGCAATCCCGCCGCAGCCATCGCGACGACAATCGCGTTGTCGCCGGCGAGCACAAGATCGATCAATACGACTTGTCCGAACGCGACGAGCTCGGGCCACAGGGTGACTAGGTCCATGGAGTTGTGCGACGCGTATCTTCAGTCAGGTGGGGATCGGTGCCGGCGCCGACAGTATAGGGGATGCCCCGGTCACCCGCCATGTGGGGTCGCGCGTGCGCCGCCACCAGGTAGACAAAAACGGCATAAGCTCATGCCATTGCAGCGCGAGGCAACTCGAAACATTTGCCGGCGCAAAACGCTGCTGCCACTTGGGACTCGGGTTGTAGAATGCACGCGTAGTCATCTCGAACCCAAAGCGCTGGCACCACTCAGATCCGACGATGCTCTCATTACCGCTCGAAGCCTACCTCACCGCCGGCACGCTGTTCGGCGTCTTCGCGCTGCTGCTGTTCACCAGCATCGCACCGGACGTAATCATGCTTGCCGGCCTGACCTTCCTGCTGCTGTTTGGCGTGCTCGACCCGCGTGAGGCGCTGTCCGGACTCGCCAATGAAGGCATGGTCACGGTCGGTGTGCTGTACATCGTCGTCGCCGGCCTGCGCGAGACTGGCGTCATGGCGTGGATCTCGCAGCGCGTGTTCGGCCACCCGCGCACCATCCCGGGCGCGCAAACACGGCTGATGCTGCCGACGGCGCTGCTGTCCGCGTTCATGAACAACACGCCGCTGGTCGCCGCGCTGCTGCCCGCGGTCACCGAGTGGGGCCGCAAGTTCGGCATTCCCGTTTCGAAGCTGCTGCTGCCGCTGAGCTACGCGACCATCCTCGGCGGCCTGTGCACCTTGATCGGCACGAGCACCAACGTGATCGTCGCTGGCCTGCTGAGCGATGCGGTGAAGGCCGGTCAGGTCGAGCGAGGATTCAGCTTCTTTACCCTGGCCTGGATCGGCGTGCCCTGCGCCACCATCGGCATCATCTACATGCTGCTTGCGAGCCGCTGGTTGTTGCCCTCACGCGGCTCGGTCGTGCGCAATCCGGAGCATGCGCGGGCCTACACCGTCGAGATGATGGTCGCGCCCAGCGGCCCGATCGGCGGCATCACCATCGAGGAGGCGGGCCTGCGCCATCTGCACGGCATGTATCTCGCCGAGGTCGAACGCGATGGTGAGATCATCGCTGCGGTCAGCCCCACCTTGCGGCTCCGCGACAACGATCGTCTGGTGTTCGTCGGCGTCATCGATTCCGTGGTCGAACTGCAACGGATCCGCGGCCTCACCCCGGCGACCAATCAGGTGTTCAAGCTCGATGGACCGCGCGAAGGCCGCATGCTGGTCGAAGCGGTCGTCTCCGATCGCTGCCCGCTGGTCGGCAAGACGATCCGTGATGGCCGCTTCCGCACGCAGTACAACGCAGTCGTGATCGCAGTCGCGCGCAGCGGCGAGCGCGTGCAACAGAAGATCGGCGACATCGAACTGCAAGCCGGCGATACCTTGCTACTCGAAGCCCGGCCCGCGTTCGTGCAGCAGCAGCGTGACTCTGTGGATTTCTCTCTGGTCAGCTCGCTGGAGGATTCGAGCCCGATCCGCCATCACAAGGCATACGTCGCGCTCGCGATCCTGGTCGGCATGGTGACGCTGGCGACGCTGTTCGAACAACATCCGTTTTTCGTCGCCCGCGACTTCGGCACGCTGCATGCGGCGATGCTCGCCGCCGGCTTGATGCTGGCGACCCGTTGCTGCGCGGCCACCACGGCGCGACGGATGGTCGATTGGCAGGTGCTGATCGTGATCGCCGCGGCGATCGGCATCGGCCGCGCGGTCACCGAGACGGGGCTGGCCAACTCCATCGCCACCGGGCTCATCGGCCTGGCCGGCGAAGATCCGCTGTTCCAGCTCGCCATCATCTATGGTGTGACGATGCTGTTCACCGAATTGCTCAGCAACAATACCGCCGCGGTGTTGATCTTTCCGATTGCGCTCGCGACCGCGGTCAAACTCGGGGTCCATCCGATGCCGTTCATCGTCGCGATGACCATCGCCGCCTCCTGCGGTTTCGCGACCCCGGTCGGCTATCAGACCAATCTGATGGTGTACGGCCCCGGCGGCTATCGCTTCACCGATTATCTGAAGTTCGGCGGACCGCTGAATCTCGTCGTCGCCGCCGTCACCCTGACGCTGACACCGATCGTGTTTCCGTTCTAGGTACTGAGCTTCCTCAGGCAAGAGCAGGCGAGCCCCTGCACCACCCCGGGCGGCCCCCGTGTCTGTCCGGCCAGTCACGCGCCGCGGTACCGCGGTCCGGATCGACTACAAGGTCGGCTTCGCGATCATCAACCAGTCGATCACGAGGCCCAGCAGAAACGCGGGATAGCCGAGCAGTTCCCGGTAGCGGGCATGACGCCAGTACTGCGCGGGTAGTGGCTGCCGTCGCGCGATCGCCTCGGCCGCGGTCTTGGTCGCGAAATAGCCCAGCGGAGCGCGCGGCCGCCCGATCCCAGGATCGAGATCGCGGGTGAAATCGATCGCGATCTCGTCGGCCTGCCGCGGCGCAGGCACGTTCATGCCATCGTCAGTTATCCAGGTGGATCTCGTCCTTCAGCTCTTCCACCAGCTGTTCCGTCTCGCTCATCGCCGGCTGATGCCAGGTGCCGCGCAGGAACCAGACGAGCGTGATGATCATTGCCAGAAAGCCGGTGACCGGGAAGCCCCACCAGATACCGACCGCGCCGAGCGAGGTGTGGCGCGACAGCACATACGACACCGGGAATTGCAGCACCCATTGCGTCACCAGCGCGATCAACATTGCCGCCATCGTCCCGCCGGCACCGCGAAACGCGCCGAGCAACACCTGCTGCGCCGCCATCACGCCGAATGCAAATGACGTGATCCGGACGAACTCGGCACCGGCGCCGATCAGCGCCGGATCGTTCGGTACGAACAAACGGATCAACGGCCCGTCGAGCAGATAGAACACGACACCGATCAGCGAAAACGCGCCGAAGGCGACCCAGGCGCTGAGCCGTGCCGCCTGGTCGGCGCGATCCCGATTGCCGGCGCCGATGTTCTGACCGACCAGCGTCGTCGTCGCCATCGCCAGACCGAACGCCGGAATCATGATGAAGCTGAGGATCCGCATGCCGATCCCCAGCGTCGCGATCGCCAGCGTGCCGAACCCGGTCGCGAGGAACACCAGCATCAGGCTGCCGAGCGTGCGCGCGGATTGTTCGATCGCGGCCGGCAGCCCGACATAGATCGCCCGCAGCATGAAATGCCAGTCGGGCAGGAAATCCCGCCAGCGCACATGCACTCCGTGCCGACCACGGAACAGGATGTAGATGCCGATGACCGCGGCAACCGCCTGAGTACCGATGGTCGCGTAGGCCGCGCCGGCCACACCATAACCGGGGCTCGACCCAATGCCGAAGATGAACAGCGGATCCAGAATGCCGTTCAGGATCACGGTGGCCGCGATCAGCTGCAACGGAAAGCGGACCTCGCCGATACCACGCAGGATCGACTGGAACACGAAGAAGCCGAAGCTGAACACCAGACCGATGCAGGAAATCGCCAGGTAGATTTTCGCGTCGCGATAGATGTCCTCGCCAACGCCGATCAGGCGCAGTGCCGGACCGGCCAGGAAATAGCCGATGACCGACAGCAGCAGCGAGACGACCAGTACCATCAGCAAGACCTGGGCCGCGGACGAGTTGACCTTGTCCGGCTGCCTGGCGCCGGCGAACTGCGCGACGAACACCGAGCCGGCGATCGACAGGCCGAACCCGGCGCTCATCAGGAAGAACAGCAGCGGATAGCACACCGATACCGAAGCGACCGCACCGGCGCCGAGCCGGCCGACCCAGAACGTGTCGGTCAACTGGTAGGCCGAATGCAGCAGATTGGTGAGCACGATCGGCCCGGAGATCGTGACCAGCGAGCGCACCAGAGAACCTTCGGTGATCAGTTTGGTACGGCGGTCGAGATGATCGGTCATGGGTTCCAGTTATCGGTCCGTCGTGGCGGGAACAAGAGGCTGACGCGCAGCATAAGTCACATAGGCAAGCCAATAGCTGCCCGGTATCATGCGGCCGCACTTCCCCGCGATCCAACGACGACCAGGATTTCCATGCGCGCCATCGATTACTTCGACAAGGGTGCCGAACTCGCGCCGGATCGCACGGCGATTACCGATGGCACGCGCGGCTATCGCTACCGTGACGTGCGGGAGGCATCCTGGCGGATTGCCCGCGCATTGCATGGTGCGGGCCTGCGCGGCGAGCAAGCCGCCGCGATTTATGCCCCGAATGATCCACTGGTGCTGTTCTGCCTGCTCGGCCTGATGCGCGCCGGCGCGGTCTGGATCCCGGTCAACGCGCGCAACGCGCTCGACGCCAATCTCGCCTATCTGCGCTACGTGCGCACACACTGGCTGTTCTATCACTCCGCGTATGCCGCCGATGTCGCGCGGCTGAAACGCGAATTGCCCGAGTTGCGCCAGGCCATCTGCCTCGACCAGCCACTTGCCGGTGACCTGTCGCTCGATGAATTCATGGCGCTGGGCGATGCCGCCGGCGTGCCCGACAGCGCGCTCGACTGGTCCGATCCGTTCGGCAGTCCGGAGCGGCGCGTCGGCATCTTTGCCACCGGCGGCACGACCGGCCCGGCGAAAGGCATGAACGTGACCAACCTCGGTTGGGGCACGATGCTGGAGATCCAGTATCACTACTGGCGCCGCGACGAGGTCACCGAACCGGTCTGTCTCTCGAGCGCCCCATTGACGCACGCGGCCGGTGTCGTCGCACTCGCAAGCTGCACCTTCGGCGCGACCAACGTGATCCTGCCGCGCTTCGATGCCGGCGAATTCCTGAGCGCGATCGAACGCCATCGCGTGACGCATACCTTCCTGCCGCCGACCGCGCTGTACGCGTTGCTCGATCATCCGGACCTGCCCCGCCACGACTATTCCAGCCTGCGCATCTTCCTGCTCGCCGGCTCGCCGGTCGCACCGGAGCGCTTCAAGCGCGCGGTCGAGGTGTTCGGCCCGTGCCTGTGCCAGAGCTATGGTCAGGTCGAGTCGCCGATGATCCTGACGTGGCTGCCACCCGAGGTCGTCGCGCGCGCCGCCACGGGGGATCATCCGGAACGGCTCGCGAGCTGTGGCCGCGCCAGTTATCCGGTGCAGGTCTCGGTCATGGCCGACGATGGCCGACTGCTCGGCCCCGGTGAAGTCGGCGAGATCGTCGCGCGCGGTCGGCTGATCAGTCACAGCTATTTCGAGTTGCCGGAAGAGACCGCCGCAATCCGCCGTTTCGGTTGGCATCACACCGGGGATGTCGGCTATCGCGACGCCGATGGTTTCATCTACATCGTCGATCGCAAGAAGGACATGATCGTGACCGGCGGCTTCAACGTATTTTCAGCGGAAGTCGAAGCGGCGATCCTGGAGTTGCGCGAGGTCAGCGACTGCGCCGTGATCGGCATCCCCGACGATACCTGGGGTGAAGCGGTCACCGCGATCGTCGTCACCGCGACCGGCGCCAGCATTGCCGAAGCCGCCGTCATCGCGCACTGCAAACAACGCCTCGGCGGCGTCAAGGCGCCGAAATCCGTCACCTTCCGCGATGCGCTACCCAAGACCCCCGCCGGCAAGACCGACAAGAAGGCACTGCGCGCGCCTTACTGGGCGGGACAGAGTCGCGCAGTCGGGTAACCGGCCACCCGAGGTTTGCGTTACCGATGCGAGGCGCCGACCGGCCAGTGAGCGGATCGGCGGCCGCAGCAGATCATGGTGCGACGCGGGCTAGCGCCCGATGCCGTTCGCCCAGGCCATCGCCTGCGTCAGCAGGGCATTGGCGCGACCGAGGCTGCAACCCGGGATGCGTGCCGCGAGCTTGCGGCAGGTCGTCTCGTCGCCCTGCTCCTGCAGTTCCACAAACATCAGCAACCGCCCCAGCGAACCCTCGCGCGCCAGGAGTGCCGCGCGTAGCGCCGGTACGATTTCGAAATGCGCCAGGATTTCTTCGAGCGGCATGTGCAGCAGTGCAGGCAGCAGCGACAGGATCCCAGCCATGAAGGCGCGATCGGAGCGTTCGAGGTTCGCTCCCTCCAGCTCGATGGTGAGCAGTTCCATCAAGCGGCCGCGCGTTGCCGCGATCTGCAGCAAGGGGCTCGCTGCACCGCTGTGGCTGGTGAACAGCAGCAGTTGCAGCCAGCGCTGCAATTGCCGGCGGCCAAGCACCATGATCGCATGCCGCAGCGAATTGGTGCGCTGCGTCAAGCCAAAGAACGCCGAATTCGACAGCCGCATCAGATTCAGCACCAGTGCCGGTTCCTGCTTGAATGCCGCTTCCAGTTCGCTGGTCTCGGCTTCCGTCAGAATCAGGCCGAGCAGCCGGATCAGCGTCAGCTCGGAATGCGCCAGCTTGCGGCCGGAAAGGATGGTCGGTTTGGCGAAGTAGTAGCCCTGGAACAGCTCGAAGCCGAGCTTCCGGCACAGTTCCACCTGTTCCAGATTGTCGACCTTCTCGGCCAGCAGCCGCGCACCGCTCGGCCGCAGCACCTCGACCGCATGCCGGATCGCCGGGGCATCCATGCCCTTGACCTCCACCTTGACGATGTCAGCCAGGTCGAGCAGTGCCGCATGCCGATCCTCGGCGGCGATGAAGTCGTCGAGCGCGATCCGATAGCCTCTGCTTTTCAGCACCTCGCATCGGGCGATGAGCTGCGGGGTCACGGTGACCGTCTCCAGCACTTCGAGCACAAACCGATCCGGTGGCAGCATTTCGATTGCATCGCTCGACAGCATGTCGGCGTCGAGATTGATGAAGCCGAGGTATGGGCCAAGCGCGACCTCGATGCCAAGTTCGGTGATTACGTGCGTGAGCACCGTGGCGGTCGCCGCCATGTCGTCCGTCACATCGGCGCGGTTTTGCGTATCGCGCCGAAACAACAGCTCGAACGCGCAGAGTTGCTGCTCCTCGTCCAGAATCGGCTGGCGACCAATGAATATTTCTTCGGCGGGTTCGGTGTCCGGCCGATCCAGTTTGTGCAGGTTGGCATGCATGAAGCGATTAGCGGCCGGGCGCAAGGCACCCTTAAGACACCGGCACCACATAGTTGGATACGATCGGCCGATGCCACAGCGCGTTCCGATCGCCGTCGCCTGTCTGGTCCTGCTCGACCCGGACGATGCAGTCCTTGCGGCACGCCGGCCGCGACACAAGACCCTGGGCGGATTGTGGGAGTTTCCCGGCGGCAAGCTCGATCCGGGCGAATCGGCAGAAGCCGCACTGCGCCGCGAAATCCGTGAGGAATTGCGGCTGCAGCTCGGCACTGTCGCGCCGTTAGCGCCGGTCGAGCATCGCTATGAGTTCGCGACGATCCGGCTGTTGCCGTTCCTCAGTCGCTGCCTGGTGCGGCCGGAATTGCAGCCAACCGAGCATGATGAGGTGCTCTGGATTTCGATCGACGACGCGGAACGGCTGCAGTGGACGCCGGCGGATATCCCCATCCTTGAAGCCTTGAAACGCGGCGCCATGACCGCGCCGAGGCGATAATCAGACGCGCGGCAAATCGGCGTCGGCGACGATCCGCAGCGGCAGCAGATCGCTTTGCGCGCTGATGATTGACGAGTCATCGACCCGCACGCAGGCGCCGGCGTAATGGCCATTGACCGAAAACGTGCAGACCTGCGCGCTGCGGCCGTCGAGCCGCGGCAGCGGAAACAGCTCCTGATAAATCAGGTCCTGGTGCTCGAAGCGGCCACCGGTCGCGGTGACGACGTTTTCTCCCGGGGCAACGATGCGGATGTTGGACCCGGAGCGGCCGGCGAGCGGTTTGGCGACGTAGCCGTTCGCCCGCAGGCTGTCGGTCACCTCGTGTTGCGCTTCGAGGAGATACGGATGATTCGGATACATCATCGACAACACCGGCAGGATCGCCTTGTTGCTCGGAATCAGCGTCCACAACGGCTCGAACACCATCACCTCGGGGCGCAACAGAACATCGGCAAGGCGCGGTGATGCGGCCCGCACCACGGTGCGACCACGGCGCGCCAGATCGAGTTCGGCGCGCAGTTGCTGCAGTGCCGTCTCCCAGGCCCAGGTCTTCCACACCCAGAGGATTTCGATGCCCTCGGCGTCGACGACATGGCCATCCGCATGCCAGCGCAGGTCCGCCAGGCCGCGAATGATCTTGCAGCGCAGACCGGCGGCCTCGATCGCCGATTTCATGTACAGCGCGTGATAGGTCTCCTCCGGATCGTCGTCCTGCATGATGTGCAAGATGCCGTCGACGCCGCTCGCTCCCCAGGCATCGACCAGCCACTCATGCAGGTCCTCGCCCGGATCGCGGCCGAGGTCGCAGCCGAAATGCTCCGCCCAGCGACCCTGCACCTTGCCGCATTCCATGTAGCACGAGGCCGAATCGGCGTTGTATTCGTACAGTTTGATGCCGCGCTCGGATACCGAGAAATCGAACCGGCCGGTGATCATCTGATTGCGCCGGTTGTCCCAGGAGCGATGCAGCCGCGGCCAGAGTTCCTCGGGGATGCCGAAGCGGCGCAACAGGCCATCGTCCTGCAACACGGTATTGGTCGCATGCAGGAACATCGCGTGCAGTTCATTGGTCGCACGCTTCAATTCCCGGGCCGCGGTCTCCGCCAGACAGAGGAAGCGATGCTGGTCGCGGGGATCGCGTGCCAGCCGATGGCCCCCCATCATCGCGAGATAGGCGGCTTCATCCGGCTGCCGGGGGTCGAGCCACGGCTGCTGGGCGCAGCCCCGCTCGGCAACGAAGGCGGTGCGCAGGTTGAACAGCCGGCGATCGACTTCGATGATCGGCTCGGCATGGGTATCGTCATCGGTCTGGATCACCCAGCCGAGGATCTCGGTCTCGTCCAGCGTGCACTCGACACGATAACCGCCCGCTTCGGTCCGCCGCAGCGGCAATTCCCGCGCGAAATCGCACCCCTCTTCCCAAACTTCGTGTTCGACGTTCTGTTCGATGATGCGGATTCGGTCCTCGAGCACCTCGGTCACGATGGCGACATGTCCGGTGATCTCGAACGTACCGCCCTCGTTCCAGATCAGCAGGCAACCCGGCTCCGGCGGCCGCAACGCGCCGTTGCGGAATGAACGCAGCGGCAGCAGTTTGTTGTCACGGACGACGCGCACCGCGCGCAACTGGAAAATGTCGTAGGCCATCGCGATGTCGTCGAAGATGTAGCCGCGTGTCTGGTACAGCCAGCGGCGCGCCAGTTCGACGCATTGCCACTTGTAGCCCATGAACACGCCATCGACGTAGCTGCGATAGGAATTCCGGTCCGGAAACTCCTGCTTGTCGGCGGACGGGTAATGCGAGGAATACGCCGGCACGCCGCCGGGGCCATGACCCAGCACATCGCCGAAGCGGGCCGGCTGATTGTTCGTTTCCGTATCCATATTTGGCCTTAATCCTAACGCAACATATCGAACGGATGCGCGCGCGATCTGCACCAGAATCCGCAAGCCGCGGCGCAGGCCAATCAGGCGCAACGCCTTGATGACGCTCATCGGCCGCCGTGTCAGCGCTCCGGCACCAGCACCACACCGGAGAGCGGCGGCAGGGTCAGTTCCAGACAATGCGGCCAGGTGCCCTGCGGCGAAGCCAGCGCCTCGACCCAGGCGGTGTTGCCAAGGTTGCCGCCGCCGTAATGCAGCGAATCGGAATTGAGGATTTCGCGATAGCGGCCGCCGAACGGTACGCCGATGCGGTACCCGTAACGCGGTACCGGCGTGAAGTTGAGCGCAACGATGGCGCTGTTGCCCTCGCCGTCGCCGCGGCGGTAGGCGATGACCGAGTTGTCGGCATCGTCGCAATCGAGCCAGATAAAACCTTCCGCCTCGAAGTCGAGCCGGTGCAGGCAGGGCAGCTCGCGATACAGCCGGTTCAGGTCACGGACCAGGTCGTGCAGGCCGCGATGCGGCGCATGGGCCAGCAGCTGCCAGTCGAGTTCACCACCGCAATCCCATTCCCGCCATTGACCGAATTCACCGCCCATGAACAGCAGTTTCTTGCCGGGATAGGTGAACTGATAGGTGAACAGCAGCCGCAGATTGGCGAACCGCTGCCAGTCGTCGCCAGGCATCCGGCCGAGCAGCGAACCTTTGCCGTGCACCACTTCATCGTGCGAGAACGGCAGGATAAAGTTCTCGGTGAACGCGTACAGCATGCCGAACGTTAGCTCGCGATGGTGATAGCGGCGATAGATCGGATCGAGCCCGAGATACAGCAGCGTGTCGTGCATCCAGCCCATGTTCCACTTCATGCTGAAACCGAGCCCGCCGCCATCGACCGGCCGCGACACACCGGGCCAGGAGGTCGATTCCTCGGCTATCACCAGACAGCCCGGATGCTCGGCATGCACCACGGTGTTCAGCTCGCGCAGGAATGCGATCGCCTCGAGGGTCTCACGGCCGCCGTACTCGTTCGGCAGCCACTCGCCGTCCCGTTTCGAGTAGTCGAGATACAGCATCGAGCTGACCGCATCGACGCGCAGGCCGTCGATGTGAAACTCCTCGATCCAGTACAACGCGCTCGACAGCAGAAAGTTCTTCACCTCGTAGCGGCCGTAATTGAAGATCAGCGTGCCCCAATCGCCATGCTCGCCGCGGCGAGGATCCTCGTGTTCGTAGACCGCCGAGCCATCGAACCGCGCCAGCGCATAGGTATCGCGCGGGAAATGCGCCGGTGCCCAGTCGAGCAGCACGCCGATGCCCTGCCGGTGGCAGGTATCGATCAACAGCCGCAGCTCGTCCGGCGTGCCATAGCGGCTGGTCGCCGCGAAGTAGCCGGTGGTCTGATAGCCCCAGGATTCGTCGAGTGGATGCTCGGTGAGCGGCAACAGCTCGATATGGGTGAAGCCGAGATCGCGCACATAGGCGACCAGAGTCTCGGCGAGTTGCCGGTAGCTCGGCGCCTTGCCCGCGGCGCGGCGCCACGAGCCGAGATGCACTTCGTAGATGCTGCATGGCCGGTTCAGCCAGGAGGTACCAGACCGATCGGCGATCCAGGCCGCATCCTGCCAGGCGAAGCCGGCCGGTTCCGGCACGATTGCCGCGGTCGCCGGGCGATGTTCGAAGCGCTGCCCGTACGGGTCGGTCTTCAGGTGCAGGCTGCCATCGTGGCGATTGCGGATTTCGTATTTGTAGATGGCGCCGGGCGCCAATTCCGGGAGGAACAGGTCCCACACGCCCGAGGAGCCGTGTACCTGCATCGGGTGGCAGCGCCCATCCCAGCGATTGAAATCACCGACGACGCTGACCCGCTCGGCGTTCGGTGCCCAGGTCGCGAAGCGCACGCCGGCAACACCATCGCGAACCCGCGCATGCGCGCCGAGCACGCGATAGGCGTGCCAATGCCGGCCACTGCCGAACAGATAGAGATCGAAGCCGGAGATTTCCGGTGGAAACGCATAGGCGTCGAAGGTGCTGTGCGTCGCGCCGGAGCCATCCTGCCACTCGATCCGGTATTGCCCGAGCTGCGCGCGCCCGGGGAACCGGAATTCGAAGATCGTGCTGGCGCCACGTCGCTGCAATGGCAGCTTGGTGGCACCGACGATGATCGCCGCCGCGATCGCATGCGGCAAGCACACGCGCACCTGCGTTCCGGCCGCATCATGATGCGGCCCGAGCAACGCGAATGGCGCGTGTTCACGGCCATCGAGCAAAGCCTGAAAGTGTTCGCCTGGGGTGATCGCCGCAATCATCGGCGAAGGTCCTTCTGCATGCCACCAAGGGCAGTTCTGGTCAGCATGATGATACTGCCCTCCCCCTCCTCGTGCGGGCCGGGCCGCCGAAGGGAGCGACGCCGGCGCGCGGCGTTTACCGCGATGACGCCGGGTTCATCTGGTGATAGAGGGCAGTCACCAGCCGACCGGCTTCGGCGCTCGTATCCCAGTCGTCATCCTCGTCGAGGATGACGATCTCGGTGGCGCCATTGGCTTCGGTGACGCTGACCCAATAAGGCGTTCCCTCCTCGCGCCAGAACGCGAGCTTCGACAGCATGCCCTGCCTCCGCTCGGCGTCCGTCACGTACACCTTGTAGATGCCGCGCTTTTGGTTGCTCTTGTCGATTTCGACACCGGTTGCTTCCAGCGCCTCGCCGACGCTGCGCCATGCGGCGGCGTATGGCTCGCGCAGCACGATGTAGACCTTGCCGGCACCGGAACTAACCAGTTGCACACGCGCCGTCGGCTCCGGCACGGCTGCCGGTGCCGTGGCAGGTACTGGCGGGGCAGTGGCCGGGGTGGGGACCGCTGGCGGTGTCACACCGGTGCGCGCATCGGCCCGCTCGCGAAAGGTCGCGTTTGGCGCCTCGTTCGCGGCCGGAATGGCCATCCGCTCCTGAATGCGGCTGTTGTCCAGCTCTGGCGGGATTTCGAGGTCCGGCAGCGATTCGGCCTTCTGGTACTCGGTGCGCCGATCCGGGAACACGCGGTCGAAGCCGCGAGTAACCGATGAGCAACCGCCGAGGGCGAGCGCGGCCGTGGCAAGAGCAAGAATGCAGGAAGCTGGGATACGGGACATCGATTTCACCTTGGTTGGATAACGCCGGCATGGGCCATGGCTTGCCGGACCACCGGCTGGAAGGAGGGCGACAACCAGGTCAGCGGCAGCCGGATCCCCGGTTGCACCAGCCCCAGTTCGGCCACCGCCCACTTCACCGGAATCGGATTCGCTTCGCGGAACAGGTCGCGATGCAACGGCTGCAGCTTGTCATCCAACGTGCACGCCGTCGTTTCGTTGCCCGCTAGTGCCGCGGCGCACATTTCGTGCATCAGGCGCGGTGCGACGTTGGCGGTCACCGAGATGACGCCGTCACCACCGCGCGTGATGAACTCGCGCGCGGTCGCATCGTCGCCGCTCAGCAGCAGGAAGTCCTTGCCGCAACCCGCACGCAGTTGCGCCACGCGAGTCAGATCGCCGGTCGCCTCCTTGATGCCGATGATGTTGTCGACCCGTGCCAGCCGCGCCACCGTCTCCGGCAACAGATCGCACGCCGTCCGCCCCGGCACGTTGTAGAGGATCTGCGGGATCGGCACTGCCGCGGCGACCGCGGTGAAATGCTGGACCATCCCCTCCTGGGTTGGCTTGTTGTAATACGGCGTCACCAGCAGACACGCATCGGCGCCAGCCTCGCGCGCGCTCTGCGTGTAGTGGATCGCGTCCCAGGTCGAATTCGCGCCGGTGCCGGCAATCACCGGAACGCGACCGCGCGCATAGGCGACCACGCGCCGCACCACCTCGCAATGCTCGTCATCGCTCAGCGTCGCCGACTCGCCCGTGGTGCCGACCGCGACCAGGCCATCGGTACCCTGTTCGATATGGAATTCGACCAGCCGTTGCAGCGCGGGGAAATCGATCGGGGTGAGTGGGCCGGTACCGGCCGACATCGGCGTGACCAGGGCGACGAGACTGCCCTTGAACATAAACGGTCCTGTTTCGCGGGAATTGGCCGCGTATGTTAGCCACCACCCCCCGCCGTGACAAGGAACGCTCACGGGCGGTTCGCAGCAGATCGGCTTGCGGCACCAACGCGATTGCATGCACAATGCTCGCGTTCCTGGCTTTCACGCCGCTTTCCTGTTCCTGCCAAGTCAATGCCGAACCATCTCGCCATCACCACGATCGGTCCAAACCGGGTCGATCTGGTCGATTCCTTCTCCAAGGCCATCCGCGACTGCGGTTGCAGCATCGTCGACTGCCGCATGTCGGTGCTCGGCGAGACCTGCTGCATCATGATGCTGCTGGCCGGTTCGTGGGATGCCATCGCGAAATTCGAGAGCATGCAGGCGCGGCTGGAGAATCGGCACCAGTTGACGATGCTGCTGCAGCGTACCGAGCAGCGGAAGAAGGAACGCGGCCTGATGCCGTACGCCATCGAGGTTGTCGCGGTCGATCAGATAGGCATCGTCAACGACATCAGCCATTTCTTCGTCGAACGCGACATCCGCATCGAGGACATGCATTCCGGCACCTACGCCGCGGCGCACACCGGCACCGAGATGTTCTCGCTGCACATGACCATCAGCATCCCGACCAATCTGTCGATCGCGGCGCTGCGCAGCGAGTTCATGGATTTCTGCGATCACCTGAACCTCGACGCGATCATGGAGCCGGTGAAGTAACCCGCTCGGGGCACTTGAACGCGAATCCGCAAGCATCCCACCGCGAACGGCTGCGACGCTGCCTGTTCGTGCTCGACACCAACGTGCTGATGCACGACCCCGCCGCGCTGTTCCGTTTTCAGGAACACGACCTGTATCTGGCGATGGTCGTGCTGGAAGAACTCGACGCGGCGAAGAAGGGCGTTTCCGAAGTCGCGCGCAATGCCCGGCAGGCAAGCCGCTTCCTCGATGACCTGATTGATGATTGCCATGCCGAAGAGATTGCCGCCGGTCTGCCGCTGGTGAGCCGCCGCGGCGACGCCGCGACACTCATGGCACAGGGGCGCCTGTTCCTGCAAACCGCGGATTTCGCCGCCGACCCCGCGCTACGGCTCGGCAAGAGTGCCGATAACGGTCTGCTGGCGGTGGCGCTGGCGCTGCGCGATCGGCACGGCGAGCGCGAAGTGGTGCTGGTGTCGAAGGACATCAACCTCCGCATCAAGGCACGCATCCTCGGTATCGGCGCCGAGGACTACTTCAGCGATCGCGTGCTGGACGATGTCGACCTGCTCTACACCGGCACCGCCGAAGTCTCCGAAGACTACTGGCGCGAACACCAGCGCGACATCGTCGCCGTGCCGCACGACGGCCAGAACTGGTACGAGCTGCCCGGCCTGACCGAACTGCAGCCGGTGCAGCCGAACCAGTGCCTGTCGGTGCCGCTGGCGCGCCTCGAGTTGATCGCGCGGCGCCAGGCGGACGGCGGTTATCGCTATCAGCAGGCCATCGATTACACCAATCCACGCAACAATGTCTGGGGCATCCTTGCCCGCAATCGCGAACAGAATTTCGCGCTGAACCTGCTGCTCGATCCGGATCTGGAGTTCATCACGCTGCTCGGTGCCGCCGGCACCGGCAAGACGCTGTTGGCACTCGCTGCCGGCCTGGTGCAGACGGTCGAGCAGAAGCGCTATCGCGAGATCATCGTCACCCGCGAAACCGTGCCGCTCGGCGAGGACATCGGCTATTTGCCCGGTACCGAGGAAGAGAAGATGACGCCGTGGATGGGCGCGCTGATGGACAACCTGGAAGTGCTGACGCAGAACGGCGACGGTGGTGACTGGGGCCGCGCCGCGACCGGCGATCTGCTGAGCCGCCGGATCAAGGTCCGCTCGCTGAACTACATGCGCGGCCGCACCTTCCTCAACCGCTACATCATCATCGACGAGGCACAGAACCTGACCTCGAAGCAGATGAAGACGCTGATCACGCGCGCCGGCTCCGGCACCAAGATCGTCTGCCTCGGCAACATCGCGCAGATCGATACGCCCTACCTCAGCGCCACCACGTCCGGCCTGACCTACGTCGTCGACAGCTTCAAGCCGTGGCCTCACGCCGGTCACCTCGTGTTGCAGCGCGGCGAACGCTCGCGGCTGGCCGATTACGCCTCGGCGCAGCTTTGATTACCGCGGTCGGGGGATCACGATGGGGCCGTCGGGATGTTCCAGGCGCATCGATTCCAGCTGATCGCCAACGCTCACCAGCGTGCCGCGGCAGCGATCGCTGCCATGCGCGCTGAACTCGAAGACGAAGGTGCGGCGCAGCGCGAACTGGCCGTCGGCATCGCGTACCAGGCCGATGCGGCGCAGCGCAACGGTCTGATCGAGCAACTGCACGCGCAGTTCGTCGCAGGTGTGACCAATGGCGACGAGCGCGCGCTCGCGCAACCGCGTGCTGTGATACCAGACACAGCCGGCGCCACCGAGCGCGAGCAGGCCGAGCACGAGGTCGGGCGGTGGCAACACGAACGAACGGCCCCGGCGCTGCCGGTCAGTCGCGGAAGTTGAGGTACTGCAACGGCAGGCCAAAGTCGCCCTTCTTCAGCAGTGCGATCGTGTCCTGCAAATCGTCGCGCTGCTTGCCGGTGATGCGCACCTGTTCCTGCTGGATGGCGGCCTGCACCTTGAGCTTCGCATCCTTGATGTGCTTGATGATCTTGCGCGCGGTATCCGTGTCGATGCCTTCGCGCACGGTCACGATCTGGCGCGCTTCCTGGCCGGCCGTCCTGATCTCGCCGAACTCGAGACAGGCGACATCGATGCCGCGCTTGGCGATCCTGGCGCGCAGGATGTCGTGCATCTGTTTGATCTGGAATTCCGCCTGGGCAACGAGGGTCAGCTCGCGCTCCTGTTGCTCGACGTGGGCGCCGCTGTCCTTGAAATCGAAGCGATTAGTGATTTCACGATTGCATTGGTCGACGGCATTGCTGAGCTCATGCTTGTCGACCTGTGACACGACATCGAACGACGGCATCCGGAACCATCTCCTGAACTTTCGGTCCTGAAACATCATGCGAAACCCCGTGGCATGTCAAGCTTCCAACTGCTGAGTCTCGACCTCGACGATACGTTGTGGGATTCCGAACCGGTGCTGCGCCGTGCGGTCGAGGCGCAATACGCCTGGCTGCGCCGCCACTGTCCCCGAGTCACCGCGCATTATTCGTCGGCACAACTCGAGGAACTGCGTGAACTATTCCTCGAGCGTTCGCCGCATCTGCAACATGACTTTTCGGCGAGCCGCCGGGAGTTCTTCGCCGAACTGTTCGTCGCGTTCGATTACGACCCGGCGCTCGCCGCCACGCTGCTGACGCAGTTCATCGCCGTCCGCAGCCGGGTGACGCTGCTGGACGATGTGCGCGACACGCTGCCGGCGCTGCAGCGCGATTACCGGCTCGCGGCCGTCACCAACGGCAATGCCGACCTGGCGCAGGCCGGACTGCGACATTTCTTTGCCCATGTCGTCAGTCCGGCGGAAAGCGGCGCCGCGAAGCCCGATCCGCGGATGTTCCAACATCTGTTCGCCGCGGCCGGCATCGCCCCGGCGCACGTGGTGCATGTCGGGGATCAGCCTTACTATGACATCGAGGCCGCGCACCGGGCCGGCATCGCCTGCGTCTGGATCAATCGCGGTGGCACCGTCTGGCCCGACGGCATACGTCCGGCCGACGTCGAGATCCGTTTGTTCACCGAACTGCCGGCCGCGCTCGACGCGATCCGGCGAAGGAGATTCGCTTCGTGAATTCGTGTCATCCAAGCTTCCGCTTCATCCGCCATCACCGCATCGAAGCACTGCAAGTCGAGTTTCAGGAATACGCCCATCGCGCCACCGGCGCACGCCACCTGCATCTCGCCAGCGATGACGACAACAACGTCTTCACGATCGCATTCCCGACCATTCCGCGCGACTCGACCGGCGTCGCGCACATCCTGGAACACACCACGCTGTGCGGTAGCCGCAACTTCCCGGTCCGCGATCCGTTCTTCCTGATGCTGCGGCGCTCGCTGAACACGTTCATGAACGCGTTCACCGGTTCCGACACCACGGCCTATCCATTCGCGACCCGCAACCGCAAGGACTTCGACAACCTGCTGCGGGTCTACCTGGACGCCGTGTTCTTCCCGATCCTGTCCGCATACGACTTCGCCCAGGAGGGTCATCGGCTGGAGTTCGAAGCGCAGGACGGCGGCGCCGAGCGGCTGGTGCAGAAGGGCGTCGTCTACAACGAGATGAAGGGTGCGATGAGCGCGCCGGTGACGCAGCTCTGGCATCACCTGCAAGCGCAGCTGTTTCCCACGACGCCCTATCGCCACAACAGCGGCGGCGATCCCGTCGCCATCCCGAAGCTGACGCATGCCACGCTGCAACGGTTTCATGCGCGCCACTACCATCCGTCGAACGCGGTGATCATGACCTACGGGAATTTTCCGGCCGCGGAACATCAGCAGCGTCTCGATGAGCTCGCGCTCGGCCAGTTCCAGCGCCGCCGCCGCATCGCGGCGCTCGCCGATGAACAACGCTTCACCGCACCGCGCGAGATCGCCACGCGCTATGCCGCGGAGGACACCGGCACCGACGATCGCACCCATCTGTCCTGGGGTTGGTTGCTCGGGCATACCGGCGCCATCGACGACTTCCTCGACGGGCATTACCTGAGCGGCGTGCTGCTCGACAACAGCGCCTCGCCGCTACGCCAGTTGCTGGAGACGACGCCATTGGCGCAGGCACCGTCGGAGCTGTGCGGCCTCGACGATTCGGCGCGCGAGTTTGCGTTCTATTGCGGCGTCGAAGGCACCAGTGCCAGGCATGCGGTCGCGCTCGAAGGTGAACTGTTCGGCCTGTTCTCGCGGCTGGCGCGCGACGGCGTGCCCGAGGACATTGGCACCGCGGTGATCGATGCGATGGAAATGGCGCAACGCGACATCGGCGGCGACGGCTGGCCCTATGGTTTGAAACTGATGAATCGCGTGCTGGGCCCCGTGCTGCACGGTGGCGATCCGATCGCGTTTCTCGATCTCGACCCGGCGCTCGCCGCGTTGCGCCAGCGCGCCGCCGAGCCAGCCTTTATCGGCAACCTGATCCGCCGGCACCTGCTCGACAACCCGCATCGGGTCCGGGTGCTGATGGAGCCGGATGCGAAAGCCAACAAGCGCCGCGAGAGCGCCGAGCGCCGCCGGCTCGCGGCGCGGCAGCGGCGCCTCGACGAGGCACAGGCCACGGCGATCCGCGCACAGAGCGCGGAGTTGCGCCGCCGCCAGGAAACGCCGCCACGCGAGGATCTGTTGCCGAAGCTGACGCTGGCCGACGTGCCACGCACCATCGATACCGTCAACGGCAGCGACGGCATGCTGGGCGCGCTGCCGCGCCGCCATTACGTGCGCGGCACCAACGGCATCCTGCTGCATCATCTGGTGGTGCCGTTGCCACGGCTCGATACCGCCAGTCTGCCGTGGCTGCCGTATGTCGCCGAATACCTGACCGACCTCGGTTACGGCTCGGTCGATTATTTGCAGGCCGAACGCACCCGCGCCGCGATCGGCTCATTCGAATCCTCGCTGACGGTGCGCGCCGGTACCACCGACGCCAGCCGCGTCGGCGGCTATCTGGTGTTTGCCGGCAAGGCGCTGGCGCGTAAGCGCGAGGGATTGTTCGAGCATCTCGCGGCGCTCTATCACGGTCCGCGGTTCGACGAACTGCCACGCCTGCAGGAACTGGTCGCGCAGGCGCGCGCCGAAATCGAGGCGACGCTGACCGAGCGCGGCCACGTGCTGGCGATGCATGCCGCGAGCGCGGCGCTGAGTCCGTATGCCTGGCTCGACGATCAATGGCACGGACCAAGCGGCATTCGGCAGTTGAAGGCGCTGGCCATGGCAACCCGGGACGAAGCCGGCTGCGCCGAGTTCGCCGCCAGGCTGGCCAAACTCGTCGCCCGGCTGCAATTGGTGACGCCGCGCCTGCTGGTGATTGGTGAAGAAGCCGAATGCCGGCAGGCCGAGACGCTGCTCGATCCGCTCTGGCGTGACGCGGTCCCCGGACCGGAGCGCCCGGCACCGCTGCCGGCGGCGGCCGCCGCCGCGCCGTCGCGACACCTCGCCTGGACCACCAGCACGCTGGTCAATTTCTGCGCCCGCGCCTATCCGGCGGTCGCCGAAGGTCATCCCGATGCGCCGGTGCTGATGGTGCTCGGCCGTTATTTACACAACGGCTACCTGCACGGCGCGATCCGCGAACGCGGCGGTGCCTATGGCGCCGGTGCCGGCTATGCCGCCGATGCCGCGGTGTTCCGCTTCTATTCGTACCGCGATCCGCGGCTCGACGAAACGCTCACCGATTTCGACGCGGCGCTGCGCTGGTTCCACGGCCACCGCAACGACGAACATCTGGAGCAGGCGATCCTCGGCGTCATCGGCCAGATCGACCATCCGTCGTCACCGGCCGGCGCCGCGGTACGGGCGTTCTACAACGAACTGCACGGCCGCAACGACACGTTCCGGCTCGAACTGCGCAATCGCGTGCTCGCGGTGACCTACGATGACCTGGCGCGCGTGGTGACAACCTACCTCGCGCCCGAACGGAGCGTCACCGCCGTGGTGACCAGCGCCGAACGCGCGGCGCGGCTCGACAGCGCCTTCGCCGTCGCGGCGCTGTAACGGCAACGCCTGGTCCGCGGACCAGCCGCCTCCGGACAAGTCCTCGACGGACTTGTTCGGAGGCTAGACCCGCCACGACTCGCCCTCCCGCACCACCAGACCTTCGCGTCGCAGTTTCTCCAGATGCGCCAGCAGCGAGTGCTGCGCCAGGCCGTGCAGCGCCGCCGGCACGTCGTCGTAGACCGGCACGACCAGCTGCGCCAGCGTCGCGACGCCAAGCCGGGCGAGGTGACGCTGTACCTTGCGTTCGCGACGCAGGCGGTGAGTGATCAATGCGTCGATCCGTGCCGGCGGATCGAACATCGGAGTGCCGTGGCCCGGCGCAAGACAGCGCAGCGGCAACCCGCGCAGCCGTCGCAGGGATGCCAGGTAATCCGCCATGTCACCATCGGGCGGCGAGATCATCACCGTCGAGCCCTGCATGATGTGATCGCCGGTGAACAGCAACTGGTCCGGTTCGAGCAGATAGCACAGGTGATTCGATGCGTGCCCGGGCGTATGCAATACAAGCAGCGTGAAGTCCGGGCCAACGATCTCGTCGCCGTCGGCGAGGACCGCGTCGGGTCGAAAGTCGTGATCCTGCCGGCCCGTCGCCGGTGCCGGTCGCCCGAACACCGTCGCACCCGTTCGTTGCGCCAATTCCATCGCGCCCGGCGAGTGATCCGGATGGGTGTGGGTCACCAGAATCCAGCGGATCGGGCCGGGCGCCGCGCGTTCGATCGACGCAAGATGCGCCGGATCGGCACAGCCGGGATCGATCACTGCGACCGCCGCGCCGCCGACCAGATAGGTATTCGTGCCGGCACCGGTCATCACACTGGCGTTCGGCGCGAGCAGCCGTTGCACCCGCTCGCCGGGCCAGGCCTCATCAGCACTCTTCATGCGTCTTTCGTGACCTTCTGCCGCCCGGAACCAAACGACCCAACCGGTGCCGGTGCTATCATCATTCCAGTTTTCCGGACCACCAGAGGGGACCAGATCATGAAGGCATTTTACCGGTTGGCAGTCGCGGGAGCGGTCGCCACGAGTCTGTCCGGCTGTGCAACGCTCGAGAAATCCGACAACCGAGTGCTGTGCGCGCTGTTGGGCGGCGCGATCGGCGGCACCATCGGCGCCGTCGCCGCTTCCGACAAGTCGGACGAGGAAGCCGGTGTCGCCGCCGGTGTCTTCGGCGCGGGACTCGGCTACCTGCTGTGCCATCGCACCGAGGAGACCATCACCCTGCCCGAGGCCGCTCCGACGCCTGCACCAGCGCCCGCCCCGGTCCGTGAACAACCACGCGACAGCGATGGCGACGGCGTGCTCGATACCACCGACGCCTGCCCCAACACGCCGCGCGGCACCCGGGTCGACAATCGCGGCTGCCCGGTCGCGGGACAAACCCTGTTGCGGCTCGAAGGCGTGACCTTCGCCTATGACAGCGCCACACTGACCGCCGACGCGAAGACCACGCTCGACAAGGCGGTGCCGATGCTGAAGGACAACGCCTCGGTTCGGGTCAATGTCGATGGCCACACCGACAGCCGCGGTTCGGAGCAGTACAACCAGTCCCTGTCGCAACGGCGCGCGCAAGCGGTCGTCGATTACCTCATCGAAAAGGGCATCGCCCGTGACCAGCTCACCGCACGCGGCTTCGGCGAGAGCGCACCGGTCGCCGCCAACGACAGCGAAGCGAACATGGCACGCAACCGCCGCGTCGAGTTCGTCGTCGCGCAGTAACCCTCCGTCGTACCTGACCCGCCCCTGCGTCCTGGCGCAGGGGCGGGTGGCCTTACAGCTTCCGCGCGTCGTATGCCCAATGCAGCAGCGCCTGACGCTGGCGCCGCCGACAGCTCCAGTCTTTGGGCGGACAGGCCACCTCGATCTGACGGCGATGGCGGCGGAACGCGCGCCAGCGGGCGATCTGCCGCTCGTCGTCGGGATGGCGTCGGCCGAGGTAATAGCGGCAGTACCACTGGAACCAGCCGCGCGGATCGTCCGGATGGATCCAGCCCTTGCGGCGCCATTCCGCGATTGGTTGCGACGCATCGACCTGAAAGAAATTGAGCTGCGGATCGCGGCGCGCAGGACTCAGCTTGGCGTGTCTGAACCAAGCCGCCGGAAACTCGGCGCCACAATCGGTCAGGTACTTGCCGCCAAAGACGCCGAGCGCCAGCATCTTTGCGGGGGTCAACTCGGGTGCGAAGCCCTCGTGAAAATCCCGCCCGGTGCGCGCCAGCAGCTCGTAGCGATAGTTCTGCTGCATCCGATCGTTGACGACGATGACGCGCGGCCTCATCGCGCCTGCCCGCTCGCGGCGCGGCTCAGGCGCGTGACACCGGAGCCCTGCGCCCGCGCGATCGCGAGCAAGCGAGGGCACCATTGACGTTTCATGAAAGCTCCTCGGGTGACGTCCTCACCGGATCGATACTACGCCACCGATGCCGCATCCCAAGCACCCGGACTGGCAGGTCGTTGCCGCCCCATGGCCGCGATCCTGATTGTCGAGGCTGACGCCGAGCTGTGCGCCAACCGGCGCCGCTTCCTGCTGCTCGACGGCGACCCTGGCTGCCTGTCGCACGCACCGTTGCCTGCGCACTGCCGGCAGCGTGCCAGGACGGTGATTTGAGTAAACTGTCCCCCGTTGCGGCGAGGAGTGCTTTCCGATGGCAAACGACGACTCATGCGTCACGGTCCACATGGCGGCGAGCCTCGATGGCTTCATCGCGCGGCGCGATGGCGCCGTCGACTGGATGGAGACCGAGGACGAATTTGCGGCCGGCGCGGATCTGGATCCCGAATTCGTCGCGGCGTTTCTGAAGACCATCGACTGCTACGTGATGGGCGCGCGGACCTACGAGACCGCGCTGCGCTTCGAGGCGCAGGGCTACGGCTGGTCGTATGGCGACAAACCGACGTTCGTCCTCACGCATCGTGAACTGCCGCGCCGCCGCGACAACGTCGAGTTCTTCGCCGGCGATCTCGCACAGTTGATCGATGACCGGCTGCGGCCGACCTTTCGCTCGATCTGGGTGGTCGGTGGCGGCACGGTCTGCGGCGAATGTCTGCGCCGCGGCCTCGCCGACGAGGTGCGCTACTCCCTCCTGCCGATCCTGATCGGCGCCGGCATCCCCTTTTTCGACCGGCTCGACCGTGACGTTGCGCTGCATCTCACCGAAGTCAAGGCTTACCGGAGCGGCATGGTGGCACTGCGCTATGAGGTGCGCGGCCGCCGCGGCACCTGATTGCGGCTCCGCGAACCGGCCACCCCAAGGCGGTAACCCACGCTCCCGAACGCGGCACCGTCCCACAAATGGAATGAACAGCCCGGATCCGGAATGGCCGGGCCGGGGGCCCGTCGCCGCAATCGCCCGTGGCAACGGCCCCGTGCCGGTTGCCACGCCTTGCGGGATGCGGTGCGGCTGCGGCCTGGCGAGCGCTGGCACGCTTCCTGCTGCGCCGATGTCATGGACATCCCACGCCCGGAATTGAAACGCCAGCGCCGCCGCCGCCAGTTGGCCATCGCGGCCGGCGTGCTCCTCGTCGCCGGCGCGCTCGGCCTCTGGCTGGCGCGGCTCGAGCCGGCGGCACCGTCGGTGGCCCGCGCCTCGGTCTGGATCGATACCGTCCGCGAAGGAGAACTGCTGCGCCAGGTGCGCGGGCCCGGCACGCTGGTACCGCGCGAGATCCGCTGGGTCGCGGCGCAGACCGCCGGGCATGTCGAGCGCGTCGTGGTGCGGCCCGGCGCGGTGGTCGAACCGGACACGGTCCTGGTCGAGATGTCGAATCCCGATCTCGCACAGCAGGCCGAGGAAGCCCGCTTTGCGCTCGAAGCGGCCAAGGCCGATTTCACCGAGACCGAATTGCGGCTGCGCGGCAAGCAGCTCGATCAACGCGCCGCGCTCGCGACTGCCCGGGCGCAGTACGAAGGCGCGCGCTTGCAGGCCGAGGCCGAGGGCGCGCTCGCCGAGAAGGGCATCGTGCCGCAGATCCAGTTTCGCCGTTCCGCGCTGCTGGCCGAACAGCGCAAGATCCGGATGGACATCGAACAGGAGCGCCTGGAACAGACCACGGCCTCGATGACCGCGCAGCTCGCGGCGGAGCAGGCACGGCTCGATCAGGCGCGCAATCTCGATGAGCGCCGGCGCCAGCAGGTCGAGTCGCTGCATGTACGCGCCGGCATTGCCGGCGTGCTGCAACAGGTGACGGTCGAGGCCGGCCAGAGCGTCGCGCCCGGGACCAGCATCGCGCGCGTCGCCCGGCCCGACGAATTGCAGGCCGAGCTGCGCATACCCGAAACCCAGGCGCGCGATGTGCAGATCGGCCAGCGGGTGGCCATCGACACGCGCAACGGCATCGTCGCAGGTTGCGTCACGCGCATCGACCCGGCGGTCCGTGAGGGTTCGGTGCAGGTGGACGTCGAGCTGACCGGCGAACTGCCGCGCGGCGCCCGGCCCGATCTCTCGGTCGATGGCACCATCGAACTCGAGGTGCTGCCACACGTCGTCTATACCGGCCGGCCCGTGTACGGCCAGCCCGACTCGACCATCGGCCTGTTCAAGCTGGTCGAGGACGGCAGGTACGCAGTGCGGGTGCCGGTGCAGATAGGGCGCACCTCGGTCAATGCCATCGAGGTCAAACAAGGGCTCGCGCCCGGCGACGAGGTGATCCTGTCCGACACCTCGGCCTGGGACGACTACGACCGGCTGCGGCTCGAGTGAGGCGGAGGCGCTATGTTGGCGAGCTTCTGGTCTGACGTCCGCTACTGCCTGCGCGGCTTCGCACGGCGGCCGCTGTTCGCGATCGTGATCGTGTCGACGCTCGCCTTCGGCATCGGCGTCAACGTCGCGGTCCTGGCATTGTTCGAGCAGGTCCTGCTGCGGCCGTTGCCGGTGGCGGAACCGGATCGACTGGTGAATCTGGTCTCGCCCGGACCGAAACCCGGACGCACCTCGAGCAATCAGGCCGGGACCTCCGACAGCGTCTTCAGCTATCCGATGTTTCGCGACCTGGAGCGGCTCGAGATCCCGCTTGCCGGCATTGCCGGCCATGTGCATGTCGCCGCCAACCTCGGCCGCGACGGCCATACCACCGCCGGTGGCGCGATGCTGGTCTCGGGGCGCTACTTCGCACTGCTTGGACTGCAACCGGCGCTTGGCCGGCTGCTCGATGCGCACGACGATCGGAGCAACGGCGATGCAAGCGTCGTGGTATTGAGCCACGACTATTGGCGCAACGAACTGGGTGGTGACCCGGGCGTCCTTGGCGCAACGCTGGTCGTGAATGGCATGCCGCTGACCATCGTCGGCGTGGCGCCGGCCGGATTCTCCGGCACGACGCTCGGCGTGCGCCCTGCCGTGTTCGTGCCGATTACGTTCCGCTGGTCCGCACAGAAGTTCGCGCTGCCGGATTTCGACGATCGCCGCAACTACTGGGTGTATCTGTTCGCCCGGCTCGCGCCCGGCACGACCGCGGCGCAGGTCGCGACCGAGCTGAACCCGCGATACCAAGCGCTGCTGCGAGATATCGAGCTGCCGTTGCAGGAAGGCATGAGCGAGATCGACCGCGCACGCTTCGTCGCGCGCACGATCGATCTGCTCCCGGGCTCGGGTGGTCAGACCAATGCTCGCGACTTCGCGCGCACGCCGCTCGCCATCCTCGTGATCGTCGCCACAATCGTGCTGCTCATCAGCTGCGCCAACCTGGCCAACCTGATGCTCGCGCGCGGGTCGGCACGGCATGGCGAGATGGCCATGCGCACCGCGCTGGGTGCATCACCGGCGCGCCTGGTGCGACTGCTGCTGATCGAGGCATCGCTGCTGGCGCTGGTCGCGATGGCGTGCGGTCTGCCGTTGGCGCGTGCGACCCAGGTCGGCATCGAGGGGCTGTTGCCGGGCTTTGCCCGCGGCGTATTCGAGTTCGGCATCGATCGCCGCACGGTCGCGATCGCCGCGCTGCTCGCGGCGCTGGCGGTGCCGCTGTTCGGCCTGTTGCCGGTGCTCGGACTCACCCGCGCCAAGCCCGGTCGGGTGCTGCATGCCGGCAGTGCTCGCAGCGGCGGCGACAAGGCGGCCGCTCGCTTCCGGACCGCGCTGGCGACGACCCAGATCGCGCTGGCGACGATGCTGCTGACGCTCGCCGGTCTGTTCCTGCAAAGCCTCGTCAATATCCACCGCATCGATCTCGGCCTGCGTACCGAAGCGGTGGTCACCTTCGCGGTCGCGCCGGAGCGGAATGGCTATACCGCAGCGCGCGCTGCGGCGTTCTACGATCGGCTCGAAGCCGAACTCGCCGCACTGCCCGGCGTCGCCGCGGCCGCGGCGTCACTGGTGCCGCTGCTGGCGCATTCGAACTGGAGCGGCACCATTCACATCGAAGGTCGCACCGCCGCGCCGGACAGCGACATGAACGCGCAGATCAACTTTGTCGGCAGCGACTATTTTCGCGTCTTCGACATGCCGCTGCTGCGCGGTCGCGCCTTCACCGCTGCCGATACCAGGGACCGGCCGAAGGTCGCCATCGTCAATCAGCGCTTCATCGACCACCACGCGCTGGGTGCTATGCCGCTCGGCCGGCGCATCGCCTTCGCCGGGCCGGAGCCGGACATCGAGATCGTCGGCGTGGTGCGGGATGCGAAATACAGCGATGTGAAGGAAACCATTCAGCCGCAGGTCTTCATGCCGCGCCGCCAACCGGAAATGGTCGCGGCCATGTCGCTCTACGTGCGCACGACCGGCGACCCGGCATCCTTGCTGCGGGCAATCCCCGCAGTCATGGCGCGGCTCGACCCGAATCTTCCGGCAACCGGTTTGATGGTGCTCGACCAACAGGTGCGTGACAACGTCGTGCTCGACCGGCTGGTGAGCACGCTCGCGGCGACCCTGGCCGCCTTGGCGACGCTGCTGGCCACGCTCGGCCTGTACGGCGTGGTGGCCTTCGCGGTCGCGCAGAGAACCCGCGAGATCGGCGTGCGGCTCGCGCTCGGCGCACCGCCCAGGCGCGTGCGCGCGATGGTGCTGCGCCAGGTCGCCCGCCTCACGCTGGCCGGCGCCGTGCTGGGCCTCGCCGCGGCGTTCGCGCTCGGCCAGGTCGCGAGCAAACTGCTGTATGGAGTCGCCGCCACCGATCCGCGCATCGCGCTTGCGGCCTGCGTCACGCTCGCGCTGGTCGCGTTCGGCGCCGCGTACCTGCCGGCGCGCCGCGCGGCGCGCATCGATCCCGTCGTCGCGCTGCGTTGCGACTGACCCTACCCGAGGACTCAACCGCCATGAACGAAGCTCTCCGTCCGCTGATTCATCTTGAAGACCTGAAGAAAGTATTCCTCACCGACGAAGTCGAAACCCATGCGCTGTCCGGCGTGCACTTCGACATTCGCCAGGGCGATTACATCGCGATCGAAGGGCCGTCCGGTTGCGGCAAATCGACGCTGCTGTCGATCCTCGGTCTGCTCGACACGCCGAGCGGGGGGCGCTACCTGTTGCACGACGAGCCGGTCGAGAGTCTCGACAACGCGCAGCGCGCGCACATCCGCAATCGCGAGATCGGATTCATCTTCCAGGCGTTCAACCTGATCGGCGATCTGACGGTGTACGAGAACGTCGAGCTGCCGCTGACCTACCGCGCCGGCATCGGCAAGCAGGAGCGCAAGGAACGCGTGCACGAGGCGCTGGAACGGGTGCGCATGGCGCATCGCTTGCGCCACTATCCGGCGCAGCTCTCCGGCGGTCAGCAGCAGCGCGTCGCGGTGGCGCGGGCGCTGGTCGGCAAGCCGTCCATCCTGCTGGCCGACGAACCGACCGGCAATCTCGATTCGAAGAACGGCGAGGCGGTGATGGGCCTGTTGTCGGAGTTGCACGACGGCGGCGCGACGATCTGCATGGTCACGCACGATCCGCGCTACTCGGCCTACGCCGACCGGTCGATCCACATGTTCGACGGCCGCATCGTCGATGAGGAAACGCTGCACCGGCTGCGTGAGGAAGAGGATCGGCGCATCGCCGAACACGCGCGCACCGGGCGGACCGAGTAGCCGCCGGCGATGGACACGCTGCTCCGCGATCTGCGCCATGCCTGCCGGGCGCTGGTGAAGACGCCGGGCGTCACGCTCACCGTGGTGACGACGCTGGCGCTTGGGCTCGGCCTCGTTGCCGCGGTGTTCTCGATCCTCAACCTGATGGTGTTTCAGGCCGACGCGGTCCGCGCACCGGAAGAGCTGTACGCGGTGCTGCGACAGCAGCCGGCGCAGGGGGAACCGGAGCCGTTCACCCATGCCCAACACGAGGCGTTGCTGCGCGAGACGGATCTGTTCGCCGACGCGAGCGCGATCGGCCCGACGATCGATCGCTGGGTCGAAGGCCAGCGCATGGAAGGCCCATTCGTGTCGGGCAACTTCTTCCGGATGCTCGGCGTGAGCGCCGCGCGCGGCCGGGTCTTCACGCCCGCCGACGATCTCGCCGGCAACCGTGTCCTCGTGCTCAGTCAGCTCGCCTGGAAGCGCTACTTCGCGAGCGACCCGGGCATCATCGGCCGCGCGATCCGCGTCAACGATCAGCGCTTTGACGTGCTCGGCGTGATGCCCGATGGCTTCCGCGGGCTGCGCCTGGATCCACCCGATTTCTGGTTGCCGCTCGCGCTCGCGGCGGAACTGCGGCAGGTCGATCGCGATGCGCTTGCGGTAATGAGCGTCGGCCGGTTGCGGCCCGGCCTGTCGCAGGCGCAGGCGCTGGCGCAGCTCGGCACCTGGGACCAGCGCCGCGCGGTCGAAACCCTTGGCGCGCGGCCCGCGACGAGCCTTGCTCTGGAACCGAATCGCGGCACGGTCCCACTGTCGGCCGACATGCTGCTGGTGTTTCTGCCGCTGTTCTTTGCGTTCGGCCTGATCCTGCTGATCGGCTGCGCCAACGTCGCCAACCTGCTGCTCGCGCGCGGCGTCGTCCGGCAGCGCGAGGTCGGCATCCGCCTTGCACTCGGTGCGGCGCGTCATCGCATCGTGCGCCAACTGCTCACCGAAAGCGTGCTGCTGGCGCTGCTCGCCGCCGCCTGCGGTTTCGGCGTCTCAAGGCTGGTGCTGCACGCGGTCGTTCGCTTCGTCACGTCGTCACTCGCGTCGCTCGGCGACATCCGGCTCGCGGTGCCGCCGCCGGACTGGCGCGTCGCGCTGTTTCTGATCGCTGCCGCGATCGTGTCGACCCTGTTCTTCGCACTGGCGCCGGCGCTCACCGCGACCCGGGTCGAACTGGTGCGGGCGATCCACGGCGAGGTCGCGCACCACGCCCGGCCGAGCCGCGCCCGCAATACCCTGGTCGCGTTGCAGGTGATGGGCGCCGCGGTGCTGCTCATCTGTGCCGCGATCTTCCTGCGCAGCAGCTGGCAAGCCGCCGCGACCAGTCCGGGCGTGCGCACCGCCGATACGATGTTCGTGAGTCTCCCCGCGAGCCCCCTGCGCGGCGCGATGCTCGACACGATCCGCGGCGAGCCCTCGGTCGCGATGGTCGCGGCGGCGACGCCAGTCGCGGCGAACGTGCTGGTCACCGGCGCGACCGGCAAGGTGAGCTCCTCGTTTCGGTTGGTATCACCGGAATACTTCGATGTGCTCGGCATCGACCTCGCGCGCGGGCGCGGCTTCGCCCCCGGTGAGCGCACCGCGACCGCGTCGGTCGCGATCATTTCCGAAAGCGCGGCGCGCACGCTGTGGCCAGCGCAGGATCCGCTGGGGCAGATGCTGACCCTCGATCCGGATCCGAACCTTGCCGCACCGCCCGAGGGAACCGTGCCGCCGCTGCCGCGCACCTCGGTCGTCGTCGGCATCGCGCGCGATGTCGCCGGATTCCGGCTCGGCGGACAGAAGGTGCTGGCCGGTCCCGACCTCTATCTGCCGATCACGGCGGAAACCGCAGGCACCTCGCTGGCGCTGCGCGTGCGCGGCGATCCCGAACTCACGCGCCGCGCGCTCAGCGAGCGGCTGTCGGCGCTGGCGCCGGATACGGTCGAGATGATCCCGCTGCGCGAACTCGCACGCGCCGAAGCCGATCTGCTGAAGATCCCGTTCTGGCTGACGCTGGTGCTCGGTGCGCTCGCGCTGTTTCTTACCTTGTCCGGGCTGTTCAGCGTGCTGTCCTATCTGGTCGCGCAACGCACCCGCGAGATCGGCGTGCGGCACGCGCTCGGCGCGACCCGCGGCCGCATCACCGCGCTCGCGCTGGCGCAGGCGTTCCGCCCGGTCGGCATCGGCCTGCTGGCCGGCGCCCTGCTGCCAGCGGCGGTCGGTGCCCTGCTGCTCGCGACCCCGGCGGCGGAACTGATCGGCCAGACGGTGCGACTGTTCGATCCGCTCGCCTATCTCGCCAGCCTGCTGCTGATCGTCGCGGCCTGCGCCGGCGCGGCATTGCTGCCCGCGCTGCGCGCCGGAAGCATCGATCCGCTGGTCGCGCTGCGCACCGACTGAACGGCGGATCGCCCTCGCAAGGAAACCGGAACGAGGACCCATCCCATGACCGACACGTTACTGCGCAATCTTGGATTCGGACTCCGCCTGCTGCGCCTGAATCCCGTGTTCAGCCTCACGGTCATCGTGACACTGGCACTCGGCATCGGCGGCGTGACGGCGATGTATTCGCTGATCCATCAAGTGATCCTCCAGAGGGTACCGGTGCCCGATGCCGACGAACTCGTGAGTCTGCGCTCCCCTGGCCCAAAACCCGGGAGTAGCCGCGGCGATCTCGCGGTCGGCAACCTCGAATCGCTTTTCAGCTATCCGATGTATCGCGACCTCGACGCCGCGCAGGAGGTACTCACCGGGCTCGCCGCGCACTACGCCTTTCCAGCGAATCTGCAGCAGGGTGACCAGACCACGCTGCACGACGCGGTGCTGGTCTCCGGCAACTATTTCGGGACGCTGCGGTTGCAGCCGGTGCTCGGCCGCCTGATCGGACCGGAGGACACGCCCCACCTGGACGGAGCGCTGGTGGCCGTGCTGAGCTACCGCTATTGGCAGAACCAGTTTGGCGGTGATCCGAACGTGCTCGGTCAGATCCTGACGGTCAACAATCTGCCGCTGACGATCATTGGCATTGCCCCGGCGGGATTCGCCGGCACGATGCGTGGCTGGGACGCGCAGGTGTTCGTGCCGCTGACGCTGCGCTGGCTGATGCAGCCCGAGGAACCGCGCAACGACGCGGATCGCCAGGCCTATTGGCTGACGCTGTTCGGCCGGCTCGAACCCGGCGTGTCGCGCGGGCAGGCGCGGGCCGAGATCGATGCGCTCTACCGCGGGATCCTGCGCGAGGTGGAGGCGCCGATCCTCCGCGGTGTGACCGAGCAGCAGCGAACACAGTTTCTGCAGGGCGGCGTCGAACTCGATCCCGGCGCGCGCGGGCAGCGTTATCAGCAGGTCCGGCTCGCGGATCCACTGACCCTGGCGCTCGGCGCAACCGTGCTGGTGCTGCTCATCGCCTGCGTCAACGTCGCCAATCTGCTGCTGGTGCGCGGCACCGCTCGTCATGGCGAGATGGCGATCCGCGCATCGATTGGTGCCAGCCGCTGGCGGTTGCTGGCGCAATTACTCACCGAATCGGTGCTGCTGGCCGCCGCCGGAGGAGTGCTGGCGATGCCGATGGCCAGCGCCACCCTGCACGCGATCGCCGCGCTGGTGACTGCCGAGGTCGCCCGGCAGTTCACCACCGAAGTGAGTCCTCCGGTGCTGCTGTTCGCGTTCGCGACGACGCTCGGCACGGTCCTGCTGTTCGGCCTGGTGCCGGCGCTGTCGGTAGCACGCGCCGATCCCGGCAGCGTCATCAAGGCGCAGTCGGCACAGGCTCCGGGCGGCCGTGGCCTGGCGCGGCTGCGCAATGCCCTGGTCGTCGTCCAGATCTCGTTATCGCTGGTGCTGCTCTCGCTCGCCGGGATGTTCACGAAGAGCCTGATCAACATCACACGCATCGACTACGGCATGGCGGTGGATTCGCTGGTCTCGTTCAACCTCGCGCCGTTGCTCGCGGGCTACCAGGGCGAACGGCTCGACGCCATCCTCGTTCGCGCGCGTGAAGAGCTGGCGGCCCAGCCTGGCGTCGCCTCGGTCGCGTACATCGCGTTTCCGGTGCTGTACGGGATGGCGTCCAACGCGGCCGTCACGGTTGCCGGCAAGACCGGCCTGGCCGAGGCCAGCCTGACCCAGACCAATCCGATGACGAGCCCGGGATTCTTCCGGACGATGTCCATTCCTCTGCTCGCTGGCCGCGACTTCACCGACGCCGACAGCATTCCCGAACCAACCGTCGCGATCGTCAACGAGAGCTTCGTCCGCAAGTACCAACTGGGAGCGAATGCCGTCGGAGCGACGCTGCGGTTCGATGGCCGCTTCGTGCCCCGGGGCCCGGTCGAAATCATCGGGGTGGTCGCCGACGCCAAGTACGCGGACATCAAGAACCCGGCGCCGCCGCAGGTATTCACGCCGCGGCCGCCGGGCGATGCGCAGTTTCCGGGCCTGTTCTTCTACGTGCGCGGCACCGTCACCGCCGAGGCGCTCGCGACGATGATCCCGCAGGCGATCGAGCGCATCGATCCGCATGTCCCGGTAAGCGCCGTGACGACCCTGCGCCAGCACATTGCCAGCTACACCATGCAGGACCGCTTCCTGTCGCTGCTGTCGGCGGCGTTTGCCGGGCTCGCGACGGTGCTGGCGGTGGTCGGGCTGTATGCCGTGCTGGCTTACAACGTCGCGAGCCGCCGGCGCGAGTTCGGCTTGCGGCTGGCGCTCGGCGCGCCACCAAAGGCACTGCGCAAGCTGGTACTGGCAGAGGTCGCGCGCCTGACGGTGCAAGGCGGCGCCATCGGCCTCAGCGCCGCGCTCGCGCTCGGGACGATCACCCAATCGCTGTTGTACGGCCTGATCGGGTACGACCCGACCGTGCTGTGCCTCGCGGTCCTCGCGCTGACCCTGGTCCTGCTGGGAGGAAGCTGGCTTCCGGCTCGCCGGGCATCGGCCATCCAGCCGATGGACGCCTTGCGCTACGAATAGGTAAGAAGAGGAAACGGCCCATGGGAGCACTCCCAGACAACCTCCACCATGCCCTGCGGAGACTGCTCCGCACGCCCGGCTTCCTGGTCACGGTGGTCGCGACGCTGGCGCTCGGCATCGGTGCGACGACGGCGATGTTCAGCGTGGTGAATGGCATCGTGATCAAACCGCTGCCGTATCCGGAGGCGGATCGGGTGATGACGGTGACGCACTCGGCGGTGATGGGCAACGTGCGCGGCAACAACTTCGCGTTCTCGCAGCAGATGTTCGATGTGTACCAGGCCGACAACCGAACCTTCGAAGCGCTCGGCATCTGGCGCTTCGCCAGCATGACCGTCACCGGGATCGAACGGCCCGAGGTCGCGACGGTGCTGCAAGCCACCGAGGGCACGTTGCGGGTCCTGGGCGTGCAACCCGCGCTCGGCCGGTGGTTCTCGGTCGCCGACGATCAGCCCGGCGCGGCCGAGACTGCGATCCTGACCCATCGTTATTGGCAGCGCCGGTTCGGTTCCGACCCGGGCGTGATCGGGCGCACCGTGCAACTCAATGGCCGGCCGCACCAGGTGATCGGCGTGATGCCTGCGGGCTTCACGCTGTTCGGTGCCGCCCTCGACGCGATCGTGCCGGCGCGGATCGACTTCGCGCAGCCGGCGGCCGATTGGCGCTACAGTGCGATCGGCCGGTTGCGACCGGGCGTCACCGTCGACCAGGCCAACGCCGACATCGGCCGGATGCTGCCGGTGTTTCTGGAACGCCATGGCCGCGGCCGGATGGACGAGTTGCATCTCGAACCGGCGGTGCGGCCGCTCAAGCAGGATGCCATCGGCGACATCGGCACGGTGCTGTGGGTGCTGCTCGGCGGGATCGGCCTCGTGCTGTTCATCGCCTGCGCCAATGTCGCCAACCTGTTGCTGGTGCGCGCCGAGGGCCGCGGCCAGGAGCTTGCGGTGCGCACCGCGCTCGGTGCCGACTGGCGTCACCTCGCCCACGGCCTGCTTGCGGAAAGTCTGACGCTCGGAGCGCTGGGCGGCGTGCTCGGCGTGCTGCTCGCCGTTGGCGGCTTGCGGCTGCTGGTCGCGTTCGGCCCGGCGAGCCTGCCGCGCCTGCATGAGCTGTCGATCGACGCGCCGGCGCTGCTGGTCGCGCTGGCGCTCGCGCTCGGGTCCGGCTTGTTGTTCGGGCTCGCGCCGCTCGCGAAGCGCAGCGGCCGGCGCGACGGTACGCTGCTCGCCACGTTCATTCATGGCGGCGGACGCGGTGCGAGCGCGAGCCGGGATCAGCAGCGCTCGCAGAGCCTGCTGGTCGTGGTGCAGGTCGCGCTGGCGCTGGTGCTGCTGGTCTGCTCGGGCCTGCTGATCCGCACCTTCCAGAATCTGCGTGCGGTCGATCCCGGCTTCACCGATCCGGAGACAATCCAGACGGTACGGCCGGCGCTGCCGCCCGCGGTCACGGCCGATCCGGATCGGCTGGTGCAGTTGCAGAGGCAATTGCTGGAGCAGCTCACGGCGATTCCCGGCGTGACCGGCGCCGCCTATATCGATGCGTTGCCGATGGATCGCGGCGCCAACGTCATCGTGGCCGCCGAGGACAAGACCTACGCCGCCGGCGAGCTGCCGCCCGCGCGCGGCATCAAGATGATTTCGCCAAGCGTGTTTCGCGTGCTCGGGACGCGGATCATCGCCGGCCGCGACTTCGATTGGTCCGAGATTACCGACGAACGCTATGTCGCGCTGGTCTCCGCGACCTTCGCGCGCGAGACCTGGAACACGATCGAAGGGGCGCTCGGCAAACGCATCAAGCCCGGCACGACCGGCGGCTGGCACGAAGTCGTCGGCATCGTCGCCGACATCCGCGACAACGGCGCCGATCAACCGGCCCCCGCGCTCGTCTATTTTCCGGCGCGCCAGCACGAGATGATCGGACCGGCCACGCCGTCCTCGGTCGCCTTTCTGCTACGGAGCGATCGCACCGGCAGCGAGAGTTTTCAGAACGACATTCGCCAGGCGATCGCGGCGGTGGATCCGGATCTGCCGATCGCCTCGTTCAACACGGTGGCGGCGATGTATGCGATCTCGCTCGCGCGCACGACCTTCGCGCTGGTACTGCTCGGCATCGCCGGGGCGATGGCGCTCGCGCTCAGCATCGTCGGCGTCTACGGCGTGCTCGCCCATGCCGTGCTGCAACGCCACCGCGAGGTCGGCATCCGCCTCGCGCTCGGCGCCGCGCCGCCTCTGGTGGGCTGGCTGTTCGTCCGCCGTGGCCTGGCGCTCGGCGCGATCGGCATCGCCGCCGGCACGCTCGCCGCCGCCGCAATGACCCGCTTCCTCGCGTCACTGCTGTTCGGCGTCACGCCCATCGATGCCGCGACCTTCACCGCCGCGGCCGGGTTCCTGACCCTCGCCGTGCTCTGCGCCAGCTACCTCCCCGCCCATCGCGCCACACGGCTCGACCCGCTGCAGGCGCTGCGGGAGGAATAGGAGAACGCCATGTTCGAAAGCGTGTTCCGCGATCTGCGTTGCGCCGCCCGAGCGCTCGCGCGCGCGCCGGGGTTCACGCTGATCGCTGTGACGGTGCTCGCGCTCGGCATCGGCGTGACCGCGGCGATTCTGTCGCTGGCGAGCGCCGTCTGGCTCCGGCCACTGCCATTCGCCGATGCCGATCGGCTGGTCGTGCTGTGGACCGATCTCACGGCCGTCGGCGGGCCGCCGAACGTCGAAATCGCGCCCGGCAACTATGCCGACTGGCAGCCGCGCGCGCGGTCGTTCGCGTCGATGAGCGCGCTCGAGCCGGGCGATTTCAATCTGACCGGTGATGGCCGCGAGCCGGAGCGGCTCCCGGGCGTGCGCGCCACGCCGAATCTGTTCGCGACGATCGGCATGGCACCGCTGCTCGGCCGCACGTTCGCGCCGGACGATGGCGCCGGCGAGCCCGTCGCCGTCGTCAGCGAGGGCTTCTGGGTGCGGCGCCTGGGTGGCGATCCTTCGGCGATTGGCCGCAGCATCACGCTCGACGGCACGCCGCATTCGATCATTGGCGTCGTGCCGCGGGATTTTCGTTTTCCACGCGGCGAGATCGAAATCTTCGTCCCGACCGTGTTCCCGCCCGAAGTGCTGGCGCGGCGCACGTCGTATTACTGGTACCTCGTCGCCAGGTTGCGCGACGGCGTGACGATCGGTGCGGCACGCGCCGAGATGCAGACGATCGCGGCGACGCTCGACCGCGAGAGTCCGAACACCGGCCGCGGGGTCGCCGCCACGGTGGTGCCGCTGCGGGAGCAGCTCGCGAACACCCGCACGCTGGTGCTCACGGCCGCGAACTCCTCGACACTGGCCGTGCTGCTCGGTGCGGCCGGGTTCGTCCTGCTGATCGCCTGCACCAACGTCGCGAACCTCATGCTGGTGCGCACCGCCACACGCGCCAAGGAGCTGGCGATCCGCAAGGCGCTTGGAGCCTCGCGCGGCCATGTCCTGCGGCAACTGCTCAGCGAAAGCCTGCTGCTCGCGCTGCTCGGGGTCGGCGTGGGGCTGGTGGTGGCGCTCGCTTGCAGCGGCTACCTGACGCGTTTGCTGCCGAGCACGCTGCCGGCAAGCATGGGTCTTGCGCTCGATGCCCGCACCCTCGGGATCACGCTTGCGGCGGCACTGGGCGGGGTGCTGCTGTTCGGCGTTGGACCGGCGCTCGCGGCCGCGCGCCGTGATTTCGGCGCGGTGCTCGCCAGAACCGTCGGCGCGCCTGGCACCAAGGCGCGGCGGTTGCGCACCGCGCTCGTGGTCGCCGAGATCGCCTTGACCGTCGTGCTGCTCGCCGGCGCAGGCCTGCTGCTGCGCAGCTACGCAGCCGTACTCGCCGTCGACCCCGGCTTTCGCGCCGAAGGCGTGATCGTGGCGGAAACGGTGCTCGCGCCATTGCGGTACCGGAATCCACCCGACCGCGATGCCTTCGTGCAGCGCGTGCTCGAACGGGTACGCGCCCTCCCTGGCGTCGACACCGCCGGATACACGAGCTATGCCCCGCTCACGTTCAAGGGCGGGCGCTCCGTGCTGTTCGTCGACGGCCGGCCGCGGCCGCCACCCGAGGAGATGCTGCGGCATTCCGTCAGCAACCGTGGCGTGGGCGCCGGTTATCTCGAAACGCTCGGGGTACCGCTGCTCCGCGGCCGCCTGATCGACGCGCGCGACGTGCGCGGCGCGCCGCCGGTGGTGGTCATCAACGAAGCGCTGGCGCGCAATGAATGGCCCGGAGAGGATCCGATCGGCCAGCGTGTGCTGCTCGGGGTGAGCGACGGCGAGGCGATGACGGTCGTCGGTGTCGTCGGCGACGTTCGCCAGATGGGACTCGACCTCGCCGCCGAACCGGAAATCTATGTGCCGTTCCATCAGGTCACGACGCCGTTCATGTGGCCGCGGCAGCTCATCGTGCGCACGTCCGGAGCGCCCGAGGCGCTCGCGCCGGCGGTGCGCCGCGCGATCTGGGAGGAGGACCCCGACCAGCCCATCTCGAATCTGCGCACGATGCGCGAGGTGCTCGATGCCGAGTTGGACAACCGCAATACCCAACTCCTGCTGCTTGGCTCGTTCGCATTGCTGGCGCTCCTGCTCGCCGCCGTCGGTCTCTACGGCGTGCAGAGCTATACGGTGTCGCAGAGCACGAACGAGATCGGGTTGCGCATGGCGCTCGGCGCCAAACGGGGCGCCATGCTCGGTTCGGTGCTGCGCGCGGCCCTCGGCACGGCGCTGCTCGGCATCGGCGCCGGACTCGTGGCGGCTCTCGCGCTCACCCGGACCATCGCCTCGTTCCTCTTTGGCGTGAGCCCCATCGATCCGTGGACGGCCGCGGCGGTCGCCGGTGTGCTGCTCACGGTCGCCGCGCTTGCCACATTCGTGCCGGCAGTGCGCGCGTCCCGCATCGATCCGCTGCGGGCGCTGCGGGAGGAATAGGGGAACGCCATGTTCGACACCCTGCTGCACGACCTGCGCTATGCCAGCCGTTCCCTGAGCCGCACGCCGGGATTCTCGCTGACGGTCGTCCTCACGCTTGCGCTCGGCCTCGGGGCGAGCACTGCGATATTCAGCGCCGTCTACCCGATCTTGTTCGAGCCTCTGCCTTATTCGGAAGCGCATCGGGTTGTCACGCTCACGGATCGCACCCGAGACGGCGCCCCATTGGACGTCGCTTACGGCACCTACCTCGAACTCGTGACGCGCAGCCGATCGCTCGAAGCGCTCGCGGTCTCCCACGCCTGGCGGCCTGCGTTGGCCGGCAGCGGCGAACCGGAACAGCTGGTCGGCAATTGGGTGAGCGCCAACTATTTCCGTGCGCTCGGGGTCGCGCCGGCACTGGGTCGCGACCTGATCGCAACGGACTTCGATCCGAGCGGCGCGGAAACTGGCGCGCCGCAGGTCGCGATTGTGAGCGACGGATTCGCCAAGCGACGCTTTGGCGGCGCTGCTGCGGTTGTTGGTCGAACCATCCGGTTGGACGGCGTACTCCACACGGTCATTGGCATCATGCCGTCAGAATTCGAAAACGTACTTGCGCCCGAGGCCGAGGTCTGGGCGCCGCTGCAGTATCGCGCGCAGACATCGTTCGAGTCGCGTGAATGGGGGCATTCTTTGCGCATGATCGGCCGCCTTGCCCCCGGCATGTCTATCGAGCAGGCACGCGACGAGATCTCAGCGATTGCTGGAACGCCGGTCGCCGAACTGCCGAGGCCGCGACACGCAACGCTGGAGCATGGCCTCGCTATCGAGTCACTCCTTCGATCGATCACGGCCGGAGCGCGGCCCCTGCTGCTTGCGATACTCGGCGCCGTACTGCTGCTGCTCGTGATCGCCTGCGCGAACGTGACGAATCTTCTGCTCGCGCGGGGCATCGGGCGCCGCGCCGAGTTGGCCGTTCGCGCCGCGCTCGGCGCAGCACGACCACGGCTGCTCGGTCAGCTGCTTACCGAGAGCCTGATGCTCGCGGCGCTCGGTGGAGCGGCTGGCCTTGGAGTCGCCATGGTCTGCATCGACGGTATCGTCGCACTGGCGCCGGTGCATCTGCCACGCGTAACCGCCGTTCGCCTGAATGCAGCCGGATTTCTGTTCGCCGCCGCACTGACGACGCTCGTCGGTCTCGGCGTCGGGCTCATACCGGCGCTGCGCGGTACGCGATCCGACGTGCACTTCCACTTGAAATCCGGACTGCGCGCGACGGCGGGCTCGCATGCCTTGCTTCGCCGCGGCATCGTCGTCACCGAGGTGGCGCTCGCACTGGTGCTGCTCGTGAGTGCGGGCCTCGTGCTCCGCAGCGTCGAGCGGCTGCTCGCGACGTCCCCCGGATTCAACGCGGCGAACGTCATGACGCTGCAGATCGTCGCGAGCGGCCGGCAGTTCGAGTCCCAGAACGAGACGCTGCGATACTTTCAGACCATGCTCGAAGCCGTTGGAGCCGTGCCCGGCGTGCGTGGCGTAGCGTTGACGAACCAGGTACCGCTTTCCGGCGACTACGATGCCTATGGCGTGCGCTTCGAGTCGGAAACGCTGTCCTACGCGGGGACCGGGGAAGGCGCATTGCGCTACGTCGTCACACCCGAGTGGTTTCGTACCTTGCAGATCCCGCTGATCGAAGGAAGGCTCCTCGATGCACAGGATCAGCCGACCGCGCCTGGCGCGGTAGTGATCAGCGAATCATTCGCGAAACGCCGCTTCGGCGATCGCAGTGCCATCGGCGAACGCGTCCGGATTGGCCCAGACAACCTCACGCCCGAGCGACCCTGGCGCACGGTCGTCGGTGTCGTCGGGGACTTGAAGCAGACCTCACTCGCACGTGCGTCGCAGGATGCGTTCTACGTCCCACTCGGCCAGTGGCCGTGGGTCGACGTCGCGCCATCGCTGGTCGTGCGCACCGCTGGCGATCCGCTGACCTTCGTCCCGGCGGTGAAAGAAGCAATCTGGTCCGTGGATTCCAGCCCGGCGCTGGAGCGAATCGCGTCGCTGGAAACGCTCCTTGCCGCTTCGGCGGCCGATCGGCGCTTCGCCCGCACGGTGCTGGCCCTGTTTGCGACCGCAGCGCTCGCCCTGGCGATCCTCGGTCTGTACGGCGTGCTGGCCACCCACGTCCTGGAGCGAACTCATGAAATCGGCTTACGCGCGGCCATTGGTGCTTCACCGGGCAGAGTCCTGACTCTCATCCTGCGCCAGGGCATGACCCTGGCGGCGTCCGGAATCGCGATCGGGTTGGGAGGGGCCGCGGTTGCAACGCGTGCGCTCGAGAATCTCCTGTACGGAATCACCGCACTCGATCCGCTGACCTATGCGTGTGTTGCCGCGCTGCTCTTCGCGGTGGCCGCGATCGCGTGCTGGATTCCAGCGTTACGTGCGATACGGCTCGATCCGCTGCGGGCGTTGCGGGAGGAATAGGAGTCAGGTCGATGTTGAGCGAACTGCGAAATGACCTGTGGCATGCGGCGCGATCGCTGGCGCGGGATTTCGGCTTGACCACGGCGGCGATCGTCACAGTCGCGCTCGGCATCGGTATCAACGCCGGGATCTTCATGGTGTTGAACGGTGTGTTGCTGCGCGATCTGCCGGCCGGCAATGCGCGCGGGCTCGTTTCGATCGCGCAGTCCATTGGCGGCGTCGAGGACGTGCAGATCTCGGGCAGGGGTGTTTTCTCGACGGTGGAGTACCAGGACTATCGCGCTCGCGCCCGAACCCTTTCGGGTCTGGCCGCCTATGCCAACGCGCCACGCGCCACGCTGGCGGCGGCTGCGCCGCGGGAAGTTTTCGGAACCCTCGTCAGTTGCGATTTCTTCGACGTATTGGAACGGCCTCCGGTGCTGGGTCGGGCGCTGGCCGCGACGGATTGTGAACCGGCGGCAGAGCCCGTGATCGTGCTTGGCCACGCGCTCTGGACGCGGGCATTCGCGGCGGACCCAGGGATCGTGGGTCAAGCCGTGACGCTGAGTCGCCGCTCCTTCACCGTCGTCGGTGTCGCGGCCGAAGCCACCTATAGCGGCCCCTTCACTGCTGCGTATTTCGCACCGATCGGGGTCGAGCCGCTGCGGCGGACCAACCTGCCGCGGTTGGCCAACGACCATGCGTTCTGGCTCAATCTGATCGGCCGGCGCGATGCCGAAGCGAGCGTCGAACACGTGCGCGCGGAGCTCGCTGTCATCGCGGCCCGGCGCGACCGGCTGACGCCCGGCCGGACCACGGCGCTGAGTGTCGCGCGCGCCACGCCGTCCGGCCCGTTCCCGCGCGCATCGATGCTCGCCGCGGCCACACTGTTGCAGACCGCCTTCGGTCTGGTGCTGCTGATTGCCTGTGCCAACGTCGCGAACCTGTTGCTTGCGCGCGGCACGGCGCGAACTCAGGAGATCGCGATCCGGCAATCGCTCGGCGCGACCCGAGGCCGCATCGTGCGCCAGCTCATGAGCGAAAGCCTGTTGCTCGCCGTGGCTGGCGGCGTCCTCGGTTCCTTGCTCGCGCTGTGGGCGTTCCAGGCGCTGGTTGCGATCCTGCTGCCGGCGCTGCTGCCGCCGGATCTGCCCGAACTGGCTCTGGATGTGAGCCCCGACTGGCGCGTGCTCGTGTTTGCGCTGCTGCTGACCTTCGGCACGACGCTCGCGTTCGGTCTGGCGCCCGCGTTGATAGGTTCCAAACCCGATCTGCATGCGGTGATCCGACAGGACTCGGCCGGTGCCGGTGGCAGCCGCGGCGGCGGACGGATCCGTGGTGTGCTGGTCTGCATGCAGGTCGCGCTGGGCATGGCCTTGATGATTGCGGCCGGACTGTTGCTGCGCGGGGTGCATGCGACGTATACCAGCGATGTCGGCTTCACCTGGCACGATGTCAGTTACGTCTCACTCGAATCGTGGCTGGACGGTCGCGATGCTGCCGAGGTCGACGACCTGATGCAGCGCTTGCGGGAGCAGGTCGCTGCCCTGCCCGGGATCGCTTCGGTTGCCTATACCGACCAGGAACCGCTGGGCGACGATTCGCAAGGGATTGCCGTTCGCCTCCCGACCGATGCGTCCGAAGCGGTCCTTTCCGCGCAGCTCGAAAACGTGAGTCCGGAATACTTCTCGCTGCTCGAAATTCCGCTCGTCCGCGGCCGCACCTTCACCGCGGACGAGGTCGAGCGGCGCGGCAGTGGGACGCGCGCCGCGATCGTCAGCGCCACGACCGCTCGCAATCTCTGGCCCGGCGGCGACCCGATCGGCGCGACACTGCTCTGGGATGAGCTTTCGCTGCACATCGTCGGCGTCGTCGCCGATGCCCAGGTCAGCGCGCCCGGACGCATCGACCCCCATTACGTGTACCTGCCGGCCGCAGGCGGATCCACGTTGCTGCTGAAGAGCCGACTCGATTTCGCCGCGACCGCGGCGGCCGTGCGCGGCGTGATCCAGCGACTCGATCCGACCCTGGCGACGAACGTGTATCCGCTCGCGGCGACACTCGACTGGTGGCGCGGTCTGTCGCGCAGCCTCGCGACGCTCGGAACGGTGCTGGGCGTGCTGGCGCTCGTGCTCGCGGTGGTTGGGGTCTATGGCGTCGTCGCGTACGCGGTCACGAAGCGCCATCGCGAGATCGGGATCCGCATGGCGCTGGGCGCCGGTACCCGCGCCATCCTGGTCACGATCCTGCTGCGCACGCTGCGGCCGACCGCGATCGGCGCGGCACTCGGCATCGCGGCAGCCGCTGCGCTGACACGCGTCCTGTCGAACGTGCTGTTCGGCGTGAGCCCCGCCGACCCGATCGCATTCGCCGGCGCGATTGCGATCGTGATCGGCACGACGCTCGCGGCCGGATTGCTGGCGACGCGTTCGGTGACCCGGACGAACCCAACGATCATGTTGCGCACCGAATGAACACGACGACGAGAGGATCCCAGATGCTCGATCGAACACTCCACGACCTGCGCTACGCCTGCCGTTCCCTGAGCCGCTCGCCCGGCTTCTCGCTGACGGTCATCCTCATGCTCGCGCTCGGCATCGGCGGGGCGACCGCTGTCTACAGCGTCGTGGACGGCGTATTGCTGAAGCCGTTGTCATACCCGAATCCCGACGAGCTGGTTGCGGTCTGGCACGACGCGCCGGGCGCGCCGGGGATCGCGGCGATGTCCGGAGGTTTGCCGATGTCGCCATCGATGGTGCTCGCCTACCGCGAGCAGAATCGATCGTTCCAGAGCATGGGATCCTGGCTGCCGGGCACGGCCAGTGTCACCGAGGTTGGACGGCCCGAGCAGGTACCGACCGCAACCGTGCTGGGTGACGCGTTGCAGACGCTCGGCATCCCCCCGTTGCTCGGCCGCTGGCTGACCGACGACGACCACCGGATCGATGCCGCGCCGGTCACGCTGCTCGGCCATCGGTACTGGCAGCGGCGTTTCGGCGGAGATCCGAACGTCATCGGCAAGACCGTGACGGTCGATTCGTTGACGACCGAGATCGTCGGGGTGATGCCACAAGGGTTCCGTTTCGGCGACAGTGACGCGGACCTCATCGCACCCATGCGTTTCGATCGCGCCCGGCTCGGGCCGGCGCCGTTCTGCTGCGTCGGCATCGCCCGGCTCAAACCCGGCGTCACCCTCGAGCAGGCGAACGCCGACCTCGAGCGCCTGCTGCCGATCTGGCTCAGGCTGTTTCCGTTCCCGGGCGGCCCAAACCCCGAGGGCAGGAACATCACCGCCGAGCAAATCTATTTGGACTCCTGGCGCATGACGCCCGTGCTGCGACCGCTTAAGGCCGACATTCTCGGCGACATCGGCGACGTGCTGTGGGTCGTCATGGCGACCATCGGCATCGTGCTCGTGATCGCATGCGCGAATGTCACCAACCTGTTGCTGGTGCGGGGTGAGCGGCGCACCCAGGAGCTGGCGATGCGCGCGGTGCTCGGCGCAGGCCGGTGGCGGCTCACACGCCCCCTGATGCTGGAAAGCACGGTGCTCTCGCTTGCCGGCGGTTTGTCCGGCGTCGCGGTCGCTTACGGCGCGCTCGTGCTGCTGCTCGATCGCGCGCCGCCGGGCCTGCCGCGACTCGATGCGATCGCGCTCGACCTGCGCGCGCTCGCGTTCACCCTGATCGTGACGATCGGCACCGGTTGCGTGCTCGGCATCACGCCCGCATTGCGAGCAGCCCGCTCGCGGCCGGCGACCGCACTGCGCGGCGGTGGCCGCGGCGCGAGCAGCGGTCGTGCGCAACATCGTGCCCAGAACACGCTTGTCGTCGGACAAGTCGCGCTCGCACTCGTGCTGCTGGTGAGCTCCGGCCTCATGATCCGGACATTCGATGCGCTGCGCTCGGTCGAGCCCGGCTTCGCGGCGCCCGAGACCGTGCAGACGTTTCGGATAGTGATACCCGATCCCCGCTCGGCTGATCCGCGCATCGCCTCCGATCCGCGCGACGTGATCCGCCAGCAGCACGAGATCCTGGAAGCACTCGACGCGTTGCCGGGGGTCAGTTCCGCAGCGTTTACCACCGGCTTGCCGATGGAGGGCGCCCACGGCTGGGATGATCTTCAGATCGAAGGTCGGCCGGTGCTGGGCTCGGCGCTGCGCACGTACCGAAACGTCTCGCCGGGCTACTTCGGCACGATGGGCACGCGCCTGGTGGCGGGCCGCGACATCGAGTGGACCGACATCGACGACACGCGACCTGTGGTGCTCATCTCGGAAAGCCTGGCGCGCGAAGTGTGGCAGGAACCCGCGGCGGCGCTCGGCAAGCGCGTGCGCCCCGGCTCGGGCGGCGCGTGGCGCGAGATCGTCGGCGTCGTCGAGGACATGCGTGACAACGGCCTGGACCAGGCGCCGCCGACCACCATCTATTGGCCGGCGCTGGTCGCGGAGATGTACTTCGGTCTGCCGTTCTACGTGAGCCGCGCCGTCGCGTTCGCAGTGCGCAGCCCGCTCGCCGGCACCGCGCCGCTGGCCCGGCAAATCGAACAGGCTGTATGGTCGGTGAACCCGGACGTGCCGGTCGCCGCTGCGCAAACCATGCAGAACCTGTACGAACGATCGCTCG
>JADLEV010000070.1 GCA_020845935.1 Gammaproteobacteria bacterium | reverse complement strand
TATCATCGACCCGGTAATGCTTGCCCTGGAAGTTCACGCGATCCTGGGTCCAGGCCTGTCGGATGATGCTCACCCCTTCCTGGAAAATTTCGCGCGACCGCTCCTGGTCCACACCGAAGCCGCGGTACTCACCCGGCTGATAGCCGCGACCCAGACCGAGAATCACCCGGCCATCCGACAGATGGTCGAGAAAGGCGAAATCCTCGGCAACACGGATCGGATGGTGGAACGGCAACACCACCACTCCGGTCCCCAGCTTGATGCGCTTGGTCTTCGTCGCCAGCGCAGCCAAAGTGAGCTGCGGCGAAGCGCAGAAGCCGTACTCGCTGAAGTGATGCTCGGCCGGCCAGGTGGAGTCAAACCCCAGTGATTCCGCCGCCATCATCAATTCCATCTGCTCCTTGATGACCTGCCCTTCGGTTTTCCCGATGGGGTTCTCGAACAGATGCAGCATGCCAAATTCCATCTCAGTCTCCTTGGTGATAATCGGGCGTCGCACTCTCTGAGGGATATCGGACAATCCGGCGAGACGCTACTCGGACAATCGAGGCAAGCAATCCTACCGACCGGTAAGGTTTTCGACTATACCGGTAACACCCTCCGGATCACAAGTGGCGGGCGGCACACTGTATGGAGCAACCGCTACCGCATCCCGCCGCCGACGCCCACGACATGATGTCGTCGCATCCCAGCGCGGCCCGCGCAGATGATTCATCGCCTCGGGCAGGCCAAGGGGATGGATGCATCAGGTGGGGAATGCATTGCGTTGACGTGCAGATGGGCGATACCTAACATCACCCGTTTCCGATAGTCGGGCAACCATCTTGTCGCCGATCACCCTATTCCCAGAAGTCAGCGCGGACGCGCTGGCTGTCGACGCCGTCATCCGAAAGGCGCTGCATTCGGATGTCGCGTTGATACGTCAGGTCGCCGACTACATCGTGCTCGCCGGCGGCAAGCGTCTGCGCCCGGTGCTGTTGCTGCTGTCGGCCCGTGCCGCGGGCTATCGCGGTGACGCGCACGCCACGCTCGCGGCGGTCATCGAATTCATCCACACGGCGACGCTGCTCCATGATGATGTCGTCGACGAATCGGCGCTGCGGCGCGGCCGTAGAACGGCGAACGCGGTCTTCGGCAACGCCGCCTCGGTGCTGGTCGGAGATTTTCTGTATTCGCGCGCCTTCCAGATGATGGTGTCCGTCGGCAACATGCCGGTGTTGTCGACCCTGGCGGATGCCACCAACACCATTGCGGAAGGCGAGGTGCTGCAATTGATGCACTGCCGCGACGCCGATCTGGACGTCGGTCGCTATCTTCAGGTCATCCGCTTCAAGACGGCAAAGCTGTTCGAGGCCGCGGCCCGGATCGGCGCGCAGCTCGCTGGACTGCCTCCCGCCGCCGAGCAGGGCATGGCCCAGTTCGGGCTGCACGTCGGCACCGCGTTTCAGCTCATCGACGATGTACTGGATTATTCGGGCGACGAATCGCAGACAGGCAAGCATCTCGGCGACGACCTGGCCGAAGGCAAGGCGACGCTGCCGCTGATCCACACCATGCGGCACGGCTCCCCCGCCCAGGCGCAACTGGTGCGCGACGCCATCGAGCACGGAGGTCGCGACGACCTCACGGCCATCGTTGCCGCCATCGAAGCCACCGGCGCGCTGGACGAAACGCGTCGCATCGCCGATCGCGAGGTCGAACTGGCCATCGCCGCGCTGCCGCCGCTGGCGGAACCGACACTTCGGGAAAGTCTGATAAGATTCGCCGCCTTTTCGGTCGACCGGAACCACTGACAAGGGTTGTCGGTCAAGCTGCGATCGCGGGCCGGATCGAATCGGGGTGTAGCTCAGCCTGGTAGAGTACTGCGTTCGGGACGCAGGAGTCGGAGGTTCGAATCCTCTCACCCCGACCAATTCATCCGGTCATGGCGGTTTGCCGCCATGACCGGTGTCTTGCCGACAGTCCACACGCGCGACATGGTTTTGACGCCGGTCGCGGCGACTGCGTATAATCCGCGGTTCTTTCGAGATTGCGAACTTGATCGGAACACCCATGTATGCCGTTATCCAGACCGGTGGCAAGCAATATCGCGTCGCTGCCGGTGACAAACTCAAGGTGGAGACGCTGCCTGCCGAAGTCGGCGCACAGATCACGCTGGACCGCGTGCTGGCCGTTGGCAGTGGCGGCGAACTGAAGGTCGGCGCACCGCTGCTGTCCGGTGCCACGGTTCAGGCCACCGTGCTCGCGCACGGTCGGCACGACAAGGTCACCATTTTCAAGATGCGCCGCCGCAAGCACTATCAGCGGCATCAGGGCCATCGTCAGAACTACACCGAGATCCGCATCGAGCAGATCTCTGCCGCGCAGTAGCCGGAACGGGAGCACACCATGGCACACAAGAAAGCCGGCGGCAGGTCCCGCAACGGCCGCGACTCCGAATCAAAGCGTCTGGGCGTCAAGCGTTTCGGCGGCCAGATCGTCGACGCCGGTGAAATCATCGTGCGCCAGCGCGGCACACAATTCCATGCCGGCGACAACGT
>JADLEV010000069.1 GCA_020845935.1 Gammaproteobacteria bacterium | reverse complement strand
GCCCTCGCGCTCGCTCGCGGCGATCGCCCGCTGCAATTGCGCGACTCGATCCGGTGCAGTCCAGATCGGCAGGTACGCGCGTGCCGCATAGATCGATGACAGCAGCCGGTGCCGGTTCGACACCTCACGCGGTGCGGCGGCGAGCGCCTCGACCTGTGCGCGCAACGACGCCACAAGCGCCGCGGTCGCATTCGATTGCGCCGCGACATTGAGAGTCAGCGCGAACATCGCGACCAGGACAAGGATCGCGGCACGGTGCCCAGGCCGCATTGCTCGCCACCCGTCTGCGGCGACCGCCCCGCTCGCTCGTGATCCTCGGCCGGGTTGGTCCGCGACGGTCGATCGGGTAAGGTATGCGCCAGTCATGGTTCGTCGAGACACGGGACACATCGTGAGCGGCGGGCACTCATCCAGCAGCAATCGTTCGCGCGGAGGGTTGGTTCGACGATGCAGACGCGACGGGATTTTCTTGCCGGCCTTGCCGGCACCACACTGGCACTGCTGGCCCCGGCCGGCTTCACCGCGATCGTTCCGCGGCGATCGCGGCGGTTGTCGTTCTTTCACACCCATACGGGACATCAACTCGAAACCATCTACTTTCGGGACGGCGATTATCTCGCGGAAGAGTTGGCGCGCGTCGAACGCTTCATGCGCGACTTTCGCACCCGCGAGGCGCATCCGATCGAGCGGGGCCTGCTCGATCAGTTGCACCTGCTCGGCCAGGGCATCAAACCGGACGGCGTGTTCGAGGTGATCTCGGCGTATCGCTCGCCGGAAACCAACGCCACGCTGCACGAGAAATCGAGTGGCGTCGCGAAGCAGAGCCTGCACATGGTGGGCAAGGCGATCGACGTTCGGCTCGATGGCGTCAAGACGCGCGACCTGCGCGATGCCGCTCTGAAACTGCGCGCGGGCGGCGTCGGTTACTACCCGGAATCGGACTTCGTGCATCTCGACACCGGCCGCGTGCGCAGCTGGTAACGCAGTGGCAACCCATGACGGCAATCCGCCGGGCGGCGTCGAGCGCCTGATCGAGAAGGTGCTGTTCGCCGCGCGCTGGCTGCTGGCGCCGATGTATCTCGGCCTGTCGCTGGCGCTGCTGGCGCTCGGTTTGAAATTCTTCGAGGAAGCCTGGCATGTGCTGGCCGGTGCATTCAGCATGTAAAGAGGCCGACATGGTGCTGACCGTGTTGGCGATGATCGATCTGGTGCTGGTCGGCAGCCTGATCGTGATGGTGATGTTTTCCGGCTACGAGAATTTCGTCTCACGCATCGACGGCGCCGATACCGATCAGCTCGGCTGGCTCGGCAAGCTCGATGCCGGCACACTGAAACTCAAGGTCGCCGCATCGATCGTCGCGATTTCTTCAATCCACCTGCTGCGCATTTTCATGGAAGCGCAGAAGGTCCCGAACGACAAGATCCTCTGGTACGTCGTGCTGCACCTGACCTTTGTCATCTCCGCGGTGCTGCTCGGCGTGCTCGACCGGCTGGCGTTTGCGGCGCATCGGGAGCATTGACATCACGGCAGTGGGACCCTGAATCGTGGGGCAGCGCACGCTCATCCGAACCGTCATGAAGCGTGCGCTGCCCCGGCAATCATGCCGTTCGCTGCTGCCACAGAAGCCGACTAACGCCGGTCGCGGGCGTGGCCGGCTTTCCATGAACTCACGGTTCAAGGTCGGCGTGCCGTCTCGGGCGAAACCGGTTGCTCCTACCCGCGCGCCCACACGTAGGAGCACGCCATGCCCGGTTACTCCTCCAACAGACTGCGCAGCATCCATGCGGTCTTTTCGTGGACTTCGAGGCGCTGCGTCAGCAGATCGGTGGTCGGCTGATCGTTGGCCTTGGTGACCAGCGGCAGCAGATCGCGCGCGGTGCGGGCGGTCGCTTCCTGCGCGGAGACCAGCGCCCGGACCATGTCCATCGCCTTCGGCACACCTTCTATCTCCTTGATCGATGCGAGCCGGGTGAACTCGCGGTAGGTGCCGGGCGTCGGGAAGCCCAGCGCGCGAATGCGTTCGGCGATGATGTCGAGTGCGTTCCACTGCTCGGTGTACTGCCCCATGAACATCAGGTGCAGCGTGTTGAACATCGGCCCAGTCACGTTCCAGTGGAAGTTGTGCGTCATCAGGTACAGCGTGTAGCTGTCCGCCAGCAGCCGCGACAAACCCAACGCGATCTTCTCACGGTCGGCGGCATCAATGCCGATGTTGATCGCGACGCCCGCTGCCTGTTTGCTCTTCTTCATTGCTTAGCCTCCTTCATTCAGATTCACCTTCGCCAAGTCTATCCCGAGCGCCCGTGCGATGCCCGCGCCGTAGGCGGGATCGGCCTGCAGGCAATTACGAATGTGCCGCTCCTGAATCTCGCGCGGGGCACCACCGATCGATCGCGCGGTGTTGTCGAACAACACCTGGCGTTGGGCGGGCGTCAGCAAGCGGAACAACGCGCCCGGCTGCGAGTAGTAGTCGCGGTCATCGCGATGATTCCAGTGATCGGCTGCACCTTCGATCGACAATGGCGGCTCGCGGTAGTCCGGCTGCTCCTGCCAGACGCCGTAGCTGTTCGGGTTGTAACCGAGCGTGCCGCCGTGGTTGCCATCGACGCGCATCTGGCCATCGCGGTGATAGCTGTGCACCGGGCAGCGCGGTGCGTTGACCGGGATCTGGTGATGGTTGACGCCGAGCCGATAGCGCTGCGCGTCGCCATAGGAGAACAGCCGTGCCTGCAACATCTTGTCCGGCGAGAAACCAATCCCCGGCACCACCGCCGCCGGATTGAACGCCGACTGTTCGACCTCGGCGAAAAAGTTCTCCGGGTTGCGGTTCAGCTCCATCACGCCAACCTCGATCAGCGGGTAGTCGCGGTGCGGCCAGACCTTGGTCAGATCGAACGGGTTGTACGGCACGCCCGAAGCATCTTTCTCCGGCATCACCTGCACGTACAGCGTCCACTTCGGGTTGTCGCCGCGCTCGAGCGCTTCATACAGATCCCGCTGATGCGACTCGCGGTCCTTGCCGATGATCGCCTCGGCCTCGGCATCGGTCAGATTCTTGATCCCCTGCTGCGAGCGGAAATGGAACTTGACCCAATGCCGCTCGTTCGCCGCGTTGATGAAACTGAAGGTGTGCGAGCCGAAGCCGTG
>JADLEV010000068.1 GCA_020845935.1 Gammaproteobacteria bacterium | reverse complement strand
TCTGAGTCAGCGCCGTCGAAATTTTGTGGATGATGTTCAGGTCCGCATCGGACGAAGCGAAGACGGTGGCGAGCGTCGCGGGTGCGAGCGACGTGCCGCGCATCGCATCTTCGGCCGCCTGGAATGCGACGCGTATGGCTTGGGTCGCGCGGCGGCGTTCGTTGGGCGGCAGGAGCTGCGGCGCGTGCGGTGGCAACTCGGTCGGCACGTAGGGCGCTGCACCGCGCAGAATGTCCTGTGCGCTTTCCCAACTCGGCAACCCCGGCGCTGCGAGCCCGACCGCTTCGATCCATACGCAAGACGCGGGCGTGCTCATGAAATCCGGCCGAACAGCAGCGAGCAATTGTTGCCGCCGAAACCGAACGAATTGCTCATCACATAGCAAACCGCCGCGGTGCGGCTGTCGAGCAGGATCGCAGCCTCGATCGCCGGGTCCTTGGTTCGAGTATTGAGGCTGCGCGGCAGGAAATCCTGCTCGATGCAGAGCATCGACAGGGCGGCTTCGACGATGCCGGCCGCGCCGAGCGTGTGACCGGTCCAGCCCTTCGTGGAACTGCACGGCGTCTGTGTGCCGAAGACGGCGCTAACGGCGCGGCCTTCGGGCACGTCGTTGGCGATCGTCCCCGTGCCGTGCAGGTTTACGTAGTCCACGGCGTCCGCGGTGAGGTTCGCGCAGGCGAGCGCCGCGCGCATCGAGCCCGCGGCGCCGAGGCCGTCGGGGTCCGGGGATGACATGTGATACGCATCGCTGGTTTCTCCGTAACCAAGCAGCGCGAGCGGCGTGTGCGCCTGCGGATCGAGCGCGGCGAAGCCGGCGGCTTCGCCGATCGAGATGCCGCCGCGCGCGGCATCGGCGGGTCGGCAAATGTCGGCGGAAACGAGCTGCAAGGAATTGAAGCCGTAGAGCGTCGTCAGGCACAGGCTGTCGACGCCGCCGACGATCGCGGCATCGCATGTGCCGGCGGCGATGGCGCGACGCGCCGAGGCGAAGACCTTCGCGCTGGAGGAACACGCCGTCGAAATCGCCAGCGTCGGTCCCTTCAGGTCGAGCACCTGAGCGACGAATGCGGCGATCGAATAGATGTTTTGGGTGTAGCGATGCTGAAACCAATCGGGCAGGCGCTGCGTGCCCGGATCGCGTTCGCGATAGGCGAGCTCGGTGTGTTGTACGCCGGAGGTGCTCGTGCCGATGAAGACACCGATGCGATCGGCGCCGTAGCGCCGGCGTAGCGCGGCGACGGCGGCGAGAAAATCATCCTGCTGCAGGCCGAAGAGCGCGAGCCGATGGTTGCGGCAATCCCATTTCGCCCACTCGGCCGGCAGCGGTGTGTCGAAGCCTGCGACTTCGCCGAGCCAGCAATCGAGCGTGTTGGTATCGAAGGCAATCTTGCGCAGCCCGGAGGTCTCGGTGCGCAGCGCTCGCCAATGCGCCTCGCGTCCGGCGCCGAGTGCGGACGTGACGGTGAAGGCGCTAATGGGCAGCGGCGTCATGGAGAGTTGCTCCCGCGTTTTGTGCCAGCGGCATTCCCGTGTCCCGGTTCGGCCAGCGTGTCGATGTCTGCGCTCTCGCCGCCTGCGGCCGGCCTGTCGTCATGAGTCTCTTCGGTCGACCAGAAATCATAGAAGTTGAACCAGTTGTAGGGAGCCAGATGCACGTAGTACTCGAGGCGCCTGGCATATTTTTGTGTGAGCTGCCGGATCGCCGCCTCGCGATCGACGCGCGGCAAGCGAATCGACTCGGCGAACAGCTCCCAATGCGCCGCGTAGCGATTGCCGCCCAGGTAGCAGCCGAAGCCCAGAATGATCGGGACCTGCAAGGCGCTGGCAAGATACCAAGGACCGATGGGCAGGCGCGCCTTGCCGCCCAGGAACTCGACTTCGACGCAGCGCTCGGTCGGCACGGTGCGGTCGACCATGATGCCCACCATGCGTCCGGCTTCGAGTGTCTCCTTCAATTTCAGCACCAGCGTGGGTCCGCGTTCGGAGGCGTCGATCACCGTGCTCGACAGCTCGGGATTCACCTGTTCCAGCAATTCGGTGAGCATCCAGCCGTGCTTGCGATCCAGCAGGATCGACAGAGGCAAACCGCGTTTGTCGGCCATGACGCGCAGCGATTCGCTGCTGCCGAAATGCGCCACGAACAGCAGGCATCCGGGATTGCGTGCCACCATCGCGCGCACCGCTTCGGGTCGATGAATGTCGATCTCGATGTCGCGGATGCGATCGCTCAGAAACAGGATACGATCGAGCGTGCAGCTCGCGAAAGCGAAGAGGTGCCGCCATTGATCGAGCAACGTCGGTTCGTGACCCAGCGTACGACGCAAGTAGTCGCGCGACGCTTCGAGGGCTGCGCGGCTGGTCAGAAGAAAATACCCGACGATCGGGTATAGAAAGAGACGCACCCAGCGTCGTCGCCAATGCGTGGCCATCCAAACGATCAGCCGCAGCCAGAATCGCGAGGCGCGCTCCGTTTGATCGCGCCAATTCCGCGTCACGGCGTCTCTCCATCCATGCTGCGGGCGAGCAGGATGCTGCCTTCCAGCACGGGCGCGCCTGCGTGTCGGCCGACGAACCGGGCCTTCCAGGGCCCGGGCGCATCTTCGGCGAAGGTGATCTGCAGATCGATGCGCATGCCCGGCTCGACCGCTCGCAGAAACTTGGCGCTGAGGATCGAAACCAACCGCAGAGTGCGATCATGTGCGCCGCGAATCGTCTCCAGCACCGCATCGAGCAGCACCACGCCC
>JADLEV010000067.1 GCA_020845935.1 Gammaproteobacteria bacterium | reverse complement strand
CGGAGCACCGTACCGCCCGTGCCGTCCAGCAGGACCCACAACGCCGGCGCCAGCAGGGGCAACAGCGGCGGCAGGAACAGTTCCAGCACGATGCCGGCCAGAATGCTTGCCGCAACGAAAAGCCGCGCCGGCCGTACCGGCCAGGCAGCGACAAGCGCGGCACCTGCCACGATCACGCTGGCCAGGCCAATCAGGAGCAGCAGATCCGCAATGCCGGCATAGAAATCGCCCGTCGCCGTGGCCGGCAGCGCGGCATCGAGTCGTGCCGCATACGCCACATCGAGGAGGGTCGTGCCAAGCCGCAATGCGGCCACCAGAGCATGGCAGCCGACGATGAACGTCGGCCAGGAACCGGTCGCGTTGGAGGCTGGCGTCCGATCTGGTGGTGCCGGTGCCGCATCGCGCACGTCCAGTTCGGCGGGCTCGATGCCCAGCGCGGTGGCGAGCGCCCGCCGCGTGCGCAGGGACGCCGTGCCGGCCGATTCCACGCGCTGCACTGTACGCAGATTGAGCCGCGCCACATCCGCCAGGTGTTCCTGGGACCAGGACTTTTGCAGCCGGAGTTCGCGGACGCGATCGCTGCGAATGTTCACGGGCGAAAGGCTCACTCCAATCGGAGGCGCCGTCAATCGGTGATGCCGGGCCAGCTGAACCGTATTCGCTGCCCGCCGCAGCAGACTTCGGATCCGTATCGCAATGGGTTCTTGCATGGTTGTCCCGGGAGGGTGAACGAGGAGCCGATTCTCGGTGGGCCGACCGGGCGCGACTACGTCTCGAATGCGACAGTTCCACGGCACTTGCGAGCGGACAGTAGCCCAGCGGCGGCGCGGATCGGCTGTTGGTCGGCGGACGGTTCCAGGGCCGGAGCGCGACCCTTGAATTCGTGTTCCCGGAGGGGATTCGCCGGGGATGGAGCAGGCCTTCACCTTCCTGGAGACACCCGGGGGCTTGCCTTCGGACCTGCATCACGCCGAGCCCCGGTCCGGCCCGGACCGGGGCTGTCCTCAGGCAACCGATGTTTCCACCTGATCTGTATCAGGCATGGATGGGCACCGGACGCGTACGTTCGGTCCCCCCACCTTTCCCGATTGGAGGACGACATGAGGACCCCTGGATTGCTGTTCCTGCTGGCGGCACTTGCGAGCGTGGCGCCGGTGGTATCCAGCGCCGCGGATCTCGCGCGCGGCCGGCAAATCTTCGAGACGAATTGCGCCTCGTGCCATGGCGCCGCCGGCAAGCCCGACTTGCAATCGCCGGTCGTGCAGGCGCTCGCGGTCAAGCCGGCCAATTTCTCCGACCCGTTGTTCAACAGCCGCGAGCCGGCGAGTCACTGGCAGATCGTGATTGCGCACGGCGGTCCGGCGCTCGGCTTTTCGGAGTTGATGCCGGCGTTCGGCGAGGCCCTTGGCGATGAAGGTGTCAAGGATGTGCTTGCCTATTCGCGCACACTTGCCGGTGCGCACGACTACCCCGACGGCGGGATGAATCTGTTCCTGTCGCTGCGGACAAAGAAGGCATTTCCTGAGGACGAATGGGTCTGGAAGGTCCGGCACACCGACAAGGACGGACCGAACCAGTGGCGCAACACGCTGGAATACGAATGGCGCATCGGCACACGCTGGCAAGGCGTGCTGGAAGCTTCCCACATCATCGACGGCAGCCGCGACCGTTTCGATGTGGTCGAGCCCGGGTTCAAGTACGTGTTGCATCATGATGCCAGCGCTGGTCGCATCGTCACGTTAGGTGGCAATCTCGGCGTGCCGCTGCGCAGCGATCGGGATTGGGAAGTGCTGCCGTACATCGCCTATGGCAAGGTACTGAACGAGCAATGGACGTTGCAAACCAGCGCCCGGTTGAAGATGTCGCTCGAGGACTTCGACCACAGCAGTGCCGAGTTCGCCGGCACGTTGCACTGGACCCACACCATCTCGCCGCGAGCCGTGTTTCCTGGGATCGAAGTCGTCGCCGAGGCGCCATTCGAGCGTGGCCCCGGGGTCTCGGCGGTACAGGTTTCGGTGCTGCCGCAGATGCGGATCGGCCTCAGCAAACGTGGTCATGTCGCGCTGAACCTGGGTGTCGAGTTGCCGGTCAACGACAGCTATCGCTACGACTGGCGCGGCTATGCCTACCTCATCTGGGACATCGCCGACGGTGGCTTCTTCGAGGGTTGGTAGCGGCGCAGAACAAACCGCAAACGCCCCCTGGTTGGCGCGATGAACGCGTGCGCGACGCGCAAGGCTGTTGGTCGTGACGCGATTCCGGGCCCATCGCGAGTGGTATACACTGGCTGCAACCGCGAAGCCCGCTGCAAAACGGGATAGCAGCGCCATCGTTTGGCGATGTGCGCGAGGCCGCATGCAGGCAGTGAGCAACCGAGGGGGTAAAAGCGGACCAGGGTCTCTCCGGTCCGCTTTTTGTCGCTATTAAGCCGGTCCGTTGCGGACCGGCTCCTTTTTTTCTACTGTCCGAATACCATCTTGAACGATGTATCCGCCGCGCCGTTGACCACGACGTGGCATTTGCCGAGGTCTTCCGGCAGTCCCCAGCCGGTATTCGGCTGGAATGCGATGGCAACCTTGCCGGTATCGCAATAGGCGTTGATGTCATCGATCCGGCCAGCCACCTCGGTCACCATGAACTTCCGCCGAGGCAGTTCCTGGACCCACGGCCGGGTATCGATGAAGCCGCGGGTCGTGAACGATTCCGCCGAGGCGAGGCGAGCGCGCAATTCGTTGGCTTTCCTGACCATCGCATGGTCCGGCGGCAGTGGTTCGATCGCCTGGAGCCGCTCCACGGTCGCGATGGCATCGGTCAGATCGCCGATTGCCTGGGACACGGCGAAGCGGTACTGCAAAGCGGTTTTCAGTTCCTTCGGCGACAGCAGGTTCAGGTCGGGATGGGTCGCGCGGCGGATGGTGCGATTCGCCTCGGCAATGTCATTCAGCTGGATCTCGATGAAGGCCCGCTGCACCAGCGCGAGCGCAAGTTCGTAGCGCCGCCACTGAAACTGATCGAGCAGCATGTCGCTGTGCGCTTGCGCCAGGCCCGGCAGCTTGTTGTTGAGCGCTTCCTGCACGCGGGTGAACTGTGCCCGGAACCAGGTTGCCGCGGCGTCATTCGGCCAGTCCTTGGCGAACAGCGGGATCAGCGCCACGTTGCCGTGCCACGCGATCGCGGTGCCGTCGCGCGTGGCCGGATCGAACTTCCATTGCTGGATCGTACGCACCGCATCATCGGAGCGGATTCTTGGTGGCACGGCATCGAGTACCGTGACATCGGCAACCGAGCCATCGTCCTGGACGGAATAGCGCACCAGCAGCCAGCCTTCGGGACCGATGATCGCGTTGGTGGGGCCAACCGGTGTTTCCGGGGCCGTTGGCGGCGTCGTGTCGATGGGCGTCGGCGGAACGACCTCGGCGCCGGCGGCGAGCATGCCGCCACAAAGGAATACGACGCAGCACACGAAACGGTGACTGAGGGCAAACACGTGATCGAGCATGGCCATGGGCTCCCTGGCTTGCGTTGGTGAAAGGGCCGCAGCGATGGTACCGCCAAGCAATGGTGGCGCGGAATCCACAGGTAATCGCATGTTTGCGAGTACCAGCCTCGCGGCACGGCAGCGAAGGGCCGGCCGGCGTGGTTGCAGTTTGGGCGTCGATGTGATCTCATGGCGCCCGGTCGAAACCCTTGGAAACGCGCAGTGATGAATAATGATTCGTGTGGTATCCGGTGGTCTGGTGTCGTGGCGGGCGTCGTGCTGACGTTCGCCGGAATCTTGGCACCGGGACTGTCCGGTGCGGCGGGTGTGGCGATTGAAGTCAGCGACTGTCTCGCGCTCGACGACAACTTTGCCCGTCTCGCCTGTTATGACGCCAAGGCTCGCGCCGCGGCGCGGCTGGAGCCGGTGCGCATGCCGGTCGCGGCGCCTGCGCCTGCCGTTGCTCCCACGCCGGCCGCCGCTCCGATTATTGCTCCAGCGGCCGCTCCGGCCGCGGTTTTAGCCGCGACCCCTGCTTCGACTCTGGTCGAGGTCGATCCGGTACTGGGTGTCCCCGTTCGCCAGGGTCCGGAACCGAGTGTCGTTCGCAAGGGCACGCCGCAGGGCACCGCCGCGACCAGTGATTTTGGCAAGGCGGAGCCGCAGGTCAAGGAGGGCAAACGCGGCAAGACCGAATTGCACGATCGGATCGCCAGTCTCGCCAGCAATGGCGAAGGCGGTTGGTCCGTCACCCTTGCCAGCGGCCAGGTCTGGCGACAGAACGGATCGCGGCGCTACAACCTGCGCGTTGGGCAGGAAGTCCGGATCTATCCGTCGGGTTGGGGCGATTCCTATCGCCTGTCGGTGGAAGAACTGGGCAGCTTCATTCCGGTCGATCGGGCGCGCTGAAGACGGTGCCCAAGCCGGTCAGTCGGCAAGGTGTATTGGCTGCCGCCGTGAGCCCCAGTTGCCGGGGCGGGCGGCGAACACGCCGGCGCAGACCGTGCCGCACTTGGTGCAGGCACCGGCGGGCGTCAGCTGCCAGTCTGTGACGCGATAGCCCTCCCGGCCGATCAGCAGCTCGCCACACCGGTGACAGCAGGTCGCGGTACCCTCCGGGTCATAGACGTTGCCGGTATAGGCATGGCGCACGCCGTTGCCGAGCGCGATCCGGCGCGCGCGGGTCAGCGTCGCAAGCGGCGTCGGCGGCACGTCGCGCATGCGCCAGTCGGGGTGAAACGCGGAGAAGTGCATCGGCACTTCCACGCCGAGATGGTCGACCACCCAGCGCGTCATCGCGTCGAGCTCGGCATCGCCGTCGTTGTGCCCCGGAATCAGCAGCGTCGTCAATTCGAGCCAGACCCCGGTTTCGTGCCGCAGATATTCGAGCGTTTCCAGTACGGGCGCGAGGCGCGCGCCGGTCAGCTTGCGGTAGAACGTGTCGGTGAATGCCTTCAGATCGACGTTGGCCGCATCGATGTGGCGAAAGAACTCGCGCCGCGGTTCGGCACAGATATAGCCGGACGTCACCGCGACCGACTTGATGCCCCGCTCGTGACATGCGGCGGCGACGTCGATCGCGTATTCGAGGAATACGGTCGGATCATTGTACGTATAGGCAACGCTGGCACAGCCGAGATCCTGCGCTGCCCGGGCGATCACCTCCGGCGTCGCGCAGTCCATCAGCACATCCATCGCCCGTGCCTTGCTGATGTCCCAGTTCTGGCAGAAGCGGCAGGCGAGATTGCAGCCGGCGGTGCCGAACGACAGCACCGGCGACCCGGGCAGGAAGTGGTAGAGCGGCTTCTTCTCGATCGGGTCGATGCAATAGCCGCTCGAGCGCCCCCAGGTCGTCAGCACGATGGCGCCGCCGTGATTCGCGCGAACGAAGCACAAGCCGCGCTGGCCATCCCGCAGGCGGCACTGGCGCGGACACACGTCGCAGCGCACGCGCTGCGCGTCGCCTCGGCTCCAGTAACGGGTGGCATGGTTCATGGTGACGGTGACAACCCTGCTGGTTCTGACCAAATCCTGCCGCCAATGGTTCGGTGCGAAGGGTTTTTTCGCCGGTGCCGCAGGCACGATTGGCGCAGTAGCACCATCGACGACAACGGTCCTACAATCGCGCATCGTGCGCAAACTGACGTTCATGATGCTGTTACTGGCGGTGGGGGCGAACAGCGCCGCGGCCGGGGCCGAACACAACTTGAACAGCCGCGGCGGAGATCTTGGCAGTGCCTTGAACCGCATCGCGATTCAGGCCGGCGTCGAGATCCTGTTCCTGCCCGATGTCGTGGCGGGACGGCGCGCGCCGCCACTTGAAGGCCAATTCGACATCGAGGACGCCCTGGCCAGACTGCTGGCCGGCACCGGATTGAGCGCCCGCGCCACCCATGGGGGCGCCTATATCGTCGAGTCCGACCGGATGGCGCGCCGCCGCGCGACCGCTGCCGCTGCGCTGCCCGCAGCGACCGGCGCGGCGACACCGCAGCCGATCGCCGGCCCTCCGGATCGCACCGAGATTGTCGTGACCGGAACACGGCTGCGGCGCGACGGCATGCAGTTGCCGGTCCCGGTGACCGTGCTCAGCCGCGGTGAACTGGCACAGATGGCTCCGGGCGGCACCATCGACGCTCTGGATCTGATTCCGCAACTGGTCGCAAACGAAACGCCGGCGACCGCAGGCAATCTCGCGACGCCGGCCGGTGCCAGCGTCCTCAATCTGCGCGGCATCGGCTCGAACCGGACGCTGGTGCTGCTCGACGGCAGGCGCGTGGTGCCGTCGTCGCGCCTCAGCGTGATCGATATCAACGTCCTGCCGGAAGTGCTGGTCAGTGGGGTCGAAGCGGTGACCGGCGGCGCCTCGGCCGCGTACGGATCGGATGCCGTCAGCGGCGTCATCAACTTCCGTCTCGATACCGATTTCACCGGTGTCGTGGCGCAACTCCAGCATGGCGCGAGCAGTCGGGGCGATTACGCCAACGACAAGATGGAACTCGCCGCGGGCGTCGCGTTCGGTGAGCGCGTGCACCTGATCGCCTCATTCGATCGATTCTCCAGCGAGGCAATCGACGGCTATGCGAAACGGGACTGGTATCAGGGCTGGGGTCATGTCTCCAATCCGGCCTGGCCGTTTCGCGGCACCATGTTGCTGACGCGGCCGAATGTCGGCGCGACCGGTTACACCTTCGGCGGACTGATCGATGCGCCGGGCTCGGCGCTGCACCGGATGATGTTCCAGAGCGACGGCAGCGTCACGCCGTTCGTCCCCGGCGAGGTGGCCGCCATCGAAGGCGGTACGCGCTCGCAATCCGGTGGCACGGTCCAGAACCTCGAAGCGGTCGCCGGCATGCTGCTGCCGGACGTGGTCCGCGACAGCGTGTTCGGCCATCTGAAGTTCGAAGTCGGCGATCGGCTGCAACTTTTTCTGCAAGGCTTGCATGGCGGCAATCGCGTCCGCAACCGCAGCAATGGCGCGGTGCAGTTCGGGACCTGGGCCGGCACGATCTATCGCGACAATGCCTATCTGCCGGAGTCGGTCCGTGCCACGATGCTCGCCGAAGGAAGGGAGTCGTTCACGTTGCAACGGCTGGCGTCTCCGGCCGATCTTTGCTGCGGCGAATTGACCTTGACCAACGACACGACTGCGCTGACGGCCGGCTTCCTGCTCACGCTCGACGCCTGGCGGATCGATGGCTATTACCAATACGGCCGCAACGACAACCAGTTGCGGCTGCACCGCTATCCGCGCACCGATCGGCTGTTTCAGGCGATGGATGCGGTGCGCGATTCGGCGAGCGGCGCGATCGTCTGCAACGTCTCGCTCCGCTCGCCGACCGATCCCAGGTGGCAGGGCTGCGTCCCGGCCAATCTGCTCGGCGCCGGTCGGATATCGCCACAGGCGCTCGCCTACATTCTCGATCCGGAGCACGACAAGACCATCGACGCCCGCGTCGCGCAGCATTTCACCGAGGTGACGGTCAATCGCGATCTCGATCACCGGTGGAGTGCGGAACCGATCGGGCTCGCCTTCGGCGCTTCCTATCGCGAGGACACGATCGTGCAACGGGTCTGGGAACTGCCGGGGATCGCCCAGCTCGGCACACCGCACAACGATCCGGCACGTGGCATTCGCGGAATTCCGGTCGGCTACGCCGGCGAGACCACGGTGCACCAGTTTTCCGGGGCGAGCGCGATCGACGGCGGCTTCCGGGTCACCGAGCTGTTTGCCGAGACGCTGGTGCCGCTGCATTCGCGCATCGATGCGAGCGCGGCACTGCGCTGGGCGCGTTACTCCGGCAGCGGCAGCGTCTGGGCCTGGAAGCTGGGACTCGATTGGCAGGTGTCGCCGGGCTTGCGGTTGCGCGCGACCCGTTCGCGCGATACCCGGGCCGCGAATCTGACCGAGCGTTTCGATGCGCAAGCGCAGGGCACCTATGTGCTCGATCCGCGCTTCGGTTATGCCGGCTATTCGTTGTCGCAAATCATCGGCGGCAATCCCGCGGTGCATCCGGAACGGGGCGATACCGTGACCGCCGGCTTCGTGTTGCGGCCGGTGCTGCTGCCAGGGCTTGCGTTCTCCGCCGACTGGCTCGATGTGCGCATCTCGGACGCCATCGATCTGCTCGGCGCGCAAACCATCGTCAACGGCTGCTTTGCCGGGTCGGCATCACTGTGCGCGCAAATCACGCGGGATCCGGTGACCGAAGAATTGCTGGAAATCCGCAACGTCTACCTCAACGTTGCCAGGTCGCGGGTCCGCGGCATCGATTTCGAGGCGAGTTACGAAACCACGCACCGGCTGTTGGGCGGTGGCGCCGAGCGCCTGCGGTTCCGGTTGCTCGCCAACCATTTGCTCGAGAATTCGAGCACCCCCGAGGGTGGTGTGCGAATCGATCTCGCCGGCGGCGTGACGCGTCCGGACTGGACGCTGATCGCCAATCTCGGCTATCGCAATGGCCCCTGGCAAGGCTTCCTGCAGAGCCGGTACGTCAGCGGGACACAGCGTTTTCCGGAATGGCGTCGCGGCATCGAAATCGACGACAACCAGGTCGCCGGGGCGGTGTACCTCGATGCCCGCGTCGCGCGCTCCTGGGAGGTTCGCAGTGGTGCATCGATCGAAGCGTTTCTTCATGGCAGCAATCTGCTCGACCAGGATCCTCCCGTGGTGCCGAGCTTTCACGAGTTCGTCGGCGTGCGTCAGGCGGAGAAACATACCTTCGATGTGATCGGCCGCCAGTTCGTCGTGGGCGTCCGGTTCGGGTACTGACATGAGCGAACACCTGCAGTGCTGGAAATGCGGCGCCGCTGTCGCCGCGTTTCCGCCGATAGAGCGGGCCGATATCTGCGCATCCTGTCGCGCCGACCTGCATGCCTGCCGTCTCTGCCGCTGGTTCGATACCGCGGCGGCGAATTCCTGTCGCGAGCCGATTGCCGACCCGGTCACCGACAAGGAGCGCGCCAATTTCTGCGGCTATTTCCAGCCGCGCCCACATGCCCATCAGGGAGCTACCGACGCCGGCGCGCGCGCGCAGCTTGCCGCGCTGTTCGGCGAAGCGCCACCGGCTACCGGATTGGCGGCTGCGGCGAACGACGCGCGGCAGGCGCTGGAAGACCTGTTCCGCAAGGCGTAGGGCGCGGCGGCAGGAAGCGCAGCCTGTTGCAGCGCTTCCTTGATGTTGTCAGCGCTCCGCCAGATCGGTATAGACGGACGTCGACGGCAGGCGGACGCTTTGGGCATAGCCCGGCAACTCGACCGCATCGCGGCCGACCCGCACTTCGGTCGCTTCGTCGGCGACTTCGGCGAACTTGTAGATCGGCGGCAGATAGCTGCGCAGAGTCGCCTGCTGATAGTCGTGGCTTGCCGCGCGCACCGTTTCCCGCCGCCGGCGGTAATCGGTCAGCGCCCGCGTGCCGTGCCGGCGCGCCAGCAAGCGTTCCGCGACGGTAGGCGCGAGCGCGACCGCCGAGGCGTTGTTGCCGCCGAAGCCCTTGGCGTTGATGAAGGCGAGTTCGGCGCAGTCGAGCGCAGTGTCGGCGAGCGGAATGCACAACCGCGCCGCATGGACGTCGCTGGCCACACTGTCGATGGTCTTGATGCCGGGCAATAGGCCATGGGCGAAGATGCCGAGGGTGTTGAGCAACTGGTCGGCGCTGGCCGGTCCGAGCGAATGGCCGACGCAGGCCTTCACCGCGGTCAGCGGCCAGTCCCGGATGCCGAACGCGGCGGCAACCTGATCGAAGATCATCGACTCGGTGACGCGGTTCAGCGGCGTGCTCGAACCGTGCGCCTGGAGATGGCTGCGGTGCCGCACCGCGTCGTCACCCAGCAGTGCCGCGGCGCTGGCGACCGCGCGCGCCAGCGTCAGATAGTTGCCGGGTCCGGGCGCGGCGATCGATTTCTTGTAGCCATCGGCATTGATGAACACGTCGCTGATCGCGCCGTGGATGTCGGCGCCGAGTTCCAGCGCCAGGGCGTCGTCGCACAGGATCAGGTATTGCGCCGATTCGCCCATGACGAAGCCGCAGTTCTCGCCGAACGGCCGGCTGGCGCGCCGGTAATCGGGTGACGCGACGTTGTCGAGTCGGCACAACTGCTCGTCGGTCGCGAGCGCATTCATCATCGCGTAGCCGTCGATCACTTCCGGCACCAGCGGTGCTTCGGCATTGCCGACGATGGCGACGCGGCAGCTGCCGGCACGAATGTCGCGCACCGCCGCTTCGAGGTTGTAGAGAAAGGTCGCGCAAGCCCCGGTGATGGCGCTGGTCTTGCCGATGTTGCCGAGCACGTAGGCATTGACGAAGTCGGCCGGCATCGAATTGAAACCGAGCGGAATATTCTTGGCGCTGCAGCGCTTGCCGCGTACCCGCGCCTGCAACAGCCCGCCGTTGCCGGCCTCATCGAGCTGACTCATGCTGCTGCTGGCATAGACGCCAATCTGATCCGGCGCGACGCGCCCGCTGATCGTGTCCCAGGGAATGCCGAGCATGCGCAAGGCATCGCTGATTGCGACCAGCGTCATCTGCAACGCCCGCGGATGAAAGCGCGAGTGATAGTCCCGTCCCGGGTCATAGCCGTCCGGCAACTGCCCGGCGGCCTGGGCCAGCAAGGGTCGGTGGCAGGCGATGGTCACATCGGGTTGCTCGGTCATCGTGACGTAAATCGAGCTGCCTTCGACCTCGGCGATGTCCCAGTGCGCCGGCAGCTCAGCAGGCAGATCGCGTCGCGGTACCTCGAATACGAATGGCGACAGCGGCGACGCCGGGACCGTGATCGACTGTCGCGCCGGGCAGCGATCCGGATCGAACGGTGCGCCGTTCAGCCGCCGCACCAGCGTGCCAGCGCGCACCAGCGGCGCGAACTGGCGGCCGACTGCGGCAAGGTCGGTCGAGTGAAATCCGGCATGTGGGCCGACGCCGTGATAGGCGCCATGGTCCCAGCGCACAAGGTGCATCAGTACGGCAAGCGCAGCCACCGTTTCATGCCGTTGCTGTTCCGGGAGCGAGTCGAGCACGGTGCGCCGGTAGGCTTGATGCCCGGAACCGCGACCGGCGGCATTGATCCCGCCAAATCCGGCGATGATGGGTAACGGTATGGTCATGTTCGCAAGCTGGGGCGTCGTCTGGCCGCGCAGTCTAGGAACTTCGGATCGGCAGGTAATACGCCGATATCGCCATTTAATGCGCTAATATCGCCAGCCCGTTGCCTGGAGCCGGCGCCAATGATGCGAATCGCGTTCGTTCTGGTCGATCAGATGATGTTGACCAGTCTGACCTTGCCGCTGGAAATGTGGCGTGCCGCCGATGCGTTCTGGGCCAGCCGGGAGCGGAGTCTGCGCAACATCGAGATCCGGCTGTGCAGCGTGGACGATGCATCGGTGCGGACCCAGGCCGGGCTGGAACTGCGACCGGACCAACCGCTGCCGGCCGAGCCGGTTGACCTGGTGTATCTGCCGGCGCTGTGGCGCAATCCGCGGACCGCGCTGCGGCGTGGACAGACGTTGTTGCCCTGGTTGCGGCAACAGCATGCGGGGGGTGCCCTGATTGCCGCGGTCGGTACCGGCTGCGCACTGCTGGCCGAAACCGGATTGCTCGACGGCAAGGCGGCAACCACGCACTGGTATTACTTCGATCAGTTCAGCAGCGCCTATCCGCAGGTAGATCTGAAGCGTGAATATTTCATCACCCAGGCCGGATCGCTGTACTGCGCGGCGAGCATCAACGCGCTGGCTGACGTCACGGTGCATCTGATCGAACGCCTCTTTGGCCGCGCCATCGCCGGCCATGTCGAGCGGCAGTTCTCGTACGAGGTGCGGCGGCCGTTCGAGAAGTACCGCTTTCTCGCCGGCCACAATCGGTCGCATCCGGACGAATTGATCGTCGAGGTTCAGCTCTGGCTGGAGCAGCACTACGCTGAACCGGTTCGGCTGGAGGAAGTCGCGCGCCGGTTCCGCGTGGCAGCGCGCACGCTGCTGCGGCGCTTTCACAAGGCAACCGATGAGACGCCGATGCAGTACCTGCAACGGCTGCGGGTCGATACCGCGCGCGCATTGCTGAATGCCACCAATCTGTCTATCAGCGAAATTGCCGATCGGGTCGGTTACCCCGACCCGCGCCAGTTCGCCCGCGTGTTTCGCGCCCGTACCGGAATCGCGCCACGAGAATTCAGAGCGACCGTACGTGCCAAGCTGTTTTCGGCGGTGTCGCTGCGTGATGTCGTCGGCACCGATGAAGATCGCGGTTAGGCAAGCTTCCTTTGGCTGACTGCGGTCAGTCGTCCAACAGGGACGGTTGCATAAACCATGGCGCGGTTAAGGTTAAACTATGCGCGCCCCGACTTAGGTCTGGTGACACATCACCTTCACGCAGTTGCCTGCTCGTTGCGTGGTTCGTGTTTCCAAAGATTGCCAGGTCACAAGCCCGTGCAGCAACGGGAGGGGCAAGTGCGACTTTTCTTTCCCTACTGTGGAGGGTCACCTATGAGGTGCAGCAGGTTCGGCGCAGCGGCCTTGGCCGCATTCGCCGCATTGCCGGCGCAACACGCGGCGGCAGCCGACGATACGGTGCAGACGATTGCGCTGACGGTTTTTCTCCTTGCCGGTATCGCCATCATTGGCGTGTTTGTCTGGGTGGCTCGAACCACCGCCGCGCCTCGTGATGCCGATATCGCTGCGGCGTACCGGCTGCGGCGGGTGCTGTTCCTGTCCGCCATGGCACTGGTCGTGATCGTGCTCGGATTCACGTTGCCGCGATCACCCTATGCCTCGAACGGCGCGACCGATCGGCTGGTGTATGCGACCGCGCTGCAGTTCGCGTTCGTCTATTCCAGTGAACCGGTGACCAGCCGTGAGGACCTCGGCAAGGTGGAGACGATTACCGACCTCGAAGTACCTGCCGGGAGCACCGTCGAGTTCCGGGTCACCAGCCTCGACGTCAATCACAACTTCGCGATCTATGACGAGGCCGGAGTCCTGGTGGCCCAGGTGCAGGCAATGCCCGGCTACGTCAACCGGCTGCGGGTGAAGATCGACGAGCCCGGTAGGTATACGGTGCTGTGCCTCGAATACTGCGGTCTCGCCCATCACGTGATGAGCTCCGCGTTCATCGTTACCGCACCAGCGGACACCTCGCGAGGATAAGCCGATGCAGCGACTCGATCGAAATACGCTGTACTGGATGGGCGTCACGCTCGTGGTCTTTCCAATCCTCGTGCTGCTCGGGCTGCTGATGCGGGCGGTCCAGGCTGAAGCTGCGACCGGTCTGCAAGCGCTGTTTTACCCGGCGATGACCTTGCATGGCCTCGGCATGGCGGGACTGTGGTTCGTTGCCTCGCTCGCCGCGGCCAACCGGGTGCTGATGCGCTATATCGAGCCGAGTGCCGCGGTCAACCGCGTTGCGCTGCTCGGCACGCTGGTGGGCGTGGTGCTGCTGATCGCCGCGACCTTGATCGGCGGCTTCGCGCCGGGCTGGTACTTCCTCTATCCGCTGCCGTTGCATGGCACTTGGCCGACCTGGAGCACGATCGCGTTCCTGGTCGCGCTGGCGGTGCTCGGTGTGGCGTGGCTGTTGTGGAGTCTCGATCTGCTGCGCGCCATCGCCAAGAAATACACGCTGCGTCATGCCCTGGCCTGGCACTACATCGGCGGTGCGAGCGAACCGGTGGTGCCGCCAGCCATCGTGATCTCGACGGTGAGCCTGATCGTCTGCGTCGCCTGCCTGGTCGCGGCGGTGCTGGTGCTGCTCGGATTCCTCGGTGATTTCGTGCTGGGTGCACCGGCCGACGCGCTGCTGATGAAGAACCTGACGTTCTTCTTCGGCCATGTGCTGGTCAATCTCAGTCTGTATCTCGCCGTCGCGGTGGTGTACGACGTGCTGCCGGAATACGCCGGCCGGCCATGGAAGACCAACAAGATCGTCGCGATTTCGTGGAACTGCGTGCTGGTGATCGTGCTGTTCGCCTATGCGCACCACCTGTACATGGACTTCGTGCAGCCGGTCTCGTTGCATTACATTGGCCAAATCGCGTCGTATTCGAGCGCGATCCCGGCCGCGGTGGTCACGATCTTTGGCGCACTGCTGCTGGTCTACCATTCGCGGATGCGCTGGAACCTGACCTCGCTGTTCATGTATCTCGGCCTGATAGGCTGGGCCATCGGCGGCGTCGGCGCGGTGATCGATTCCACCATTGCGGTCAATTTCAAGCTGCACAACACGCTCTGGGTCCCGGCGCATTTCCACACCTACATGCTGCTGGGCCTGGTGCCGATGGTGCTTGGCTACTTCTACCACGCCTGTCAGGAAGCGGCGCCGCAGCAGGAAAGCGCGGGTCTGCACCGGCTGCTGTTCTGGCTGTTCGCGCTCGGCAGCGCCGGCTTTCTGCTGATGTTCTATTTCTCGGGAGCCGATTCGGTGCCACGGCGCTTTGCCCTGTATCCGGAACTGATCGAGTCCGGTTCGAGCCTGGCGCTCATCGGGCTGATTTCCGCATCGGTGGCGTTGCTGGGCTTCCTGATCTATTTGTGGGAGACCGGACGGCGATGGGTCAAGGCCCTCGCCGGCTGACCGGACCGCAGGACGAGTTGGTGCCAGGCTGCCGCCAGCGCCCGAGGCAATTGCTTTGGGCGCTGGCGGCCGTGTGCTTTCTGGGTTTTGCCCCGGCGTCCGCGCAATCCCCCGGCGCCGTGCCTGACATCACCGTGCGGCTGGTCTCGGGCCGCTCGGCGACCCTGTCGGAACTGTGGGCGTCGCGCCCGCTCCTCCTTGCGTTGTTCTACACCCGCTGCGTCGGGGTCTGCTCTCCGTACCTGTTGTCACTTGCAGAAACCGTCGCCGCCCAAGGCGGCGCCGGTACCGCCTACGACCTGCTGGCGCTCAGCTTCGATCCGGCCGATGACGCTGCCGCGGTTGCCGCCTATGCCGCACGCTTTGGTCTCGACGGCAGGGCGGGCTGGAATTTCGCCACCGCAAATGCCGAGGACATCACCGCGCTTGCCGCCGCCATCGGCTTCTGGTTCAAACCGGATACGGCTCGCGGCCAGTTCGATCACCCGGCCCTGACGGTCGCCATTCGCGATGGCCGTGTCGTCCGGGCGCTGGAGGGTATCCCGGTCAACGCCAGGGCGTTTCGCGAAACGCTATGGGAGTTGCGCGGCAACTTCGTCCCGACCTATGCGATGCCCGGGCAGAATACGTTGCTGAGTTGCTTCGAGTACGACGCGGTGACCGGCAAGGCACGGCCGAACTGGGGACTGCTGCTGCTGGTCATGCCGGCGCTGGTCGCGCTTGCGGCCTGCGTCGTGATCTTCGCGTTCGCGCCACGCCGACCCGACTCGGCGCCACGGTAACGGGCGCCCGGCAGACGATGTTCGAGTTGCGCCGGGTCTACGAGCACCACGCCGTGCAGCCCGGCGAAACCTGCATTCTGGTCGACCGCCTGTGGCCACGCGGGATCGCGAAGGACCGCTTGAGCGGGGTCGCCTGGTGGCGGGAGGTCGCGCCAAGTTCCGCGTTGCGCCGCTGGTTCGGTCATGCCCCGGAGCGCTGGCCGGAGTTCGTCGCGCGCTATCACGCCGAGCTCGATCAACAGCACACGAAAATCGCCGAACTGCGCGCGCTCGGCCGCCGCCGTACCGTGGTCCTGCTCTACGCGGCGAAGGATGCGACGCACAATCACGCCGCGGCCCTGCGGGCCTACCTGTTGTCCGACCGATCGGCACCTCCGCAGTAACCTCGCCAACCTGAGCAAGGTCTGAACGAATCCATCCTGGCCTTGTTCAGACTCACCCGGTCCGGTACCTGCCCGGAGCGGGCTCGGTTACCGACCTGCGCTGAACAAATCCGCCCCGAGGGCGCGGATCGGGATTCGCCACAGATCAAAGTTGCGCCCGCCTCCATACCGGATAAAGCCAGTCACGGTGACCCGGCAAGTGCCTGGTTCCTAACTACCCAATATCGACGGAGGTTTTTTCAGGTGACCAAGTTCTTGCACCACGGTGGCGTGGCGACACGATTGATCGCGGCCTGCGGCTTCACCCTGCTGGCCACCAACCCGATTGCGGCGCAGGAAGTCCACGAAGCGGAGGTGGCGCAGGCGGCCATGGGCGATCGCGCCGCGGGCGAAAAGGGCTACACGACGAACTGTCGCGCCTGCCACCAGCAGGATGGCACCGGTTTGGCTGGCGCCTTTCCCCCTCTCGCGGGCAACCCCCACATCGTCAACGATCCGGCGTATGTCGCTGGCGTCATCCTCAGTGGCAAGTCCGGCAAACTGGAGGTGCTCGGCAAGTCCTTCGACGCCGTGATGCCGCCGATGAACCATCTGGCCGACCAGGAGGTCGCCGACATCGTCACCTTTGTGCTCAACTCCTGGGGCAATGGCGGCGCGAAGATGATCAGCGTCGCCGAAGTCACGAAGAAGCGGGAGGAACTCGGCCTGGTCGATCGCGCCGCGGGCGAAGCGCATGCCGGTGCGTCGGAAGCGACGGTTGGCTGGCGCGGGGCGCCGTCACCTATTTCCGGCGGCCATCGCGTGATCACCCCGGGCGCCCCGGACATCTCCGAGCAGGAATTCCAGCGGTCACAGCAGATCTACTTCGAACGCTGCGCCGGGTGTCATGGTGTCCTGCGCAAGGGCGCGACCGGTCTGCCATTGACCACCGACATCACGCAGAAGAAGGGCACGCTGTACCTGAAGGCGATGATCAATTTCGGTTCCCCCGCGGGCATGCCCAACTGGGGTACGTCGGGCACGCTGACCGACGCCGACATCGATGCGATGGCGCGCCTTCTCCAGCACGATCCGCCGCAACCGCCGGAATGGGGCATGGAGGACATGCGCCAGAGCTGGAGCGTCAAGGTGCCGCCGGCGCAGCGGCCGGCCAAGCCACAGCACAACTACGACATCGACAACATGTTCGCGGTGACGCTGCGCGATGCCGGTGAGGTCGCGATCATCGATGGCGATTCGAAAAAGGTGATCACGACCATCCCGACCGGGTATGCCGTGCACATCAGCCGCGCGACCAGCTCCGGGCGCTATTTCACGACCATTGTCCGCGACGGCAAGATCGACCTGATCGATCTCTACATGAATCCGCCGCAGGTGGTCGCCGAGATCAAGATCGGCATGGAGGCTCGTTCGGTCGAAACGTCGCGCTTCGAAGGCTACGAGGATCAGATCGCGGTCGCCGGCGCCTACTGGCCGCCGCACTACGTGTTGATGGACGGGCTGACGCTGGAGCCGAAGAAGATCGTCTCGACCCGCGGCATGACGGTACACACCCAGGAATACCATCCGGAACCGCGCGTCGCTGCGATCGTCGGCTCGCACCTGCATCCGGAGTTCATCATCAACGTCAAGGAAACCGGCATGATCCTGCTGGTCGATTACAAGGACATGGACAACCTCAAGGTCACCAGCATCGGCGCCGCGCCGGTCCTGCACGACGGCGGTTGGGATTCGACGCGGCGGTACTTCCTGACCGCGGCGAACGAGTCGGACAAGATCGCCGTGCTCGATGCCAAGGAGCAGAAACTTGCGGCGCTGGTGCCGGCCGAACGGACGCCGCATCCCGGCCGCGGTGCCAACATCGTCGATCCGAAGTTCGGTCCGGTCTGGATCTCCAGTTCGCTCGGCAACGGCAACATCAACGTCATCGGCACCGACCCGGAGCGGCATCCGGAGCACGCCTTCAAGGTGGTGCGGGTCCTGCAAGGCCAGGGCGGCGGTTCGCTGTTCGTCAAATCGCACCCGAAAT
>JADLEV010000066.1 GCA_020845935.1 Gammaproteobacteria bacterium | reverse complement strand
TCTGGAACATGGTGGCGTTTCTCGATCGCCTGCCGGAGTTGACGCCGGACCAGTACCAGATTCTGACCGCGCGCGACGACGATGCAGGCGACCATCACTGAGACGGATCCAGGGAGAGCCTATGCTGCAGGAACCAGATCCCGTCGATTTGACGGCCAACGACGCAGGAACGTGCTGCCGCCATGCGCATGACTGGACGCCGTCCACGGGCGACGTTCTGACGGATCCGGTCTGCGGCATGACCGTCGCTGCCGATTCAATACACCGCGTCGAGCATCTCGGCAAGGTCCATGCTTTTTGCAGCGCCTCCTGCCGCGATCGGTTTACCGCCGATCCGGAGCGCTATCTGACCAAGCCCGAGACACGCAACGCGCCCGCCGTTGGCGACGGCGATTTCGAATATAGCTGCCCGATGCACCCGGAAGTGCGCCAAAAGGGCCCCGGCATCTGTCCGAAGTGCGGCATGGCGCTGGAACCGGTGACGCCCAGCGCGGCAGGCGACGACAATCCGGAACTGGCGGATTTCCGCCGTCGCTTCTGGGCCACGTTGCCGTTGACTATTCTGGTGACGCTCGTCGCCATGTCCGGTGGTGCGCTCGATGCGATCCTGGGCAACGCGCGGCCCTGGATCGAGTTGCTGCTCACGACGCCGGTCGTGCTCTGGTCCGGATGGCCCTTCTTCGTGCGCTGGCTGCAATCCATGCGGCAGCGTTCCCCCAACATGTGGACCTTGATCGGCACCGGTACCGGAGCCGCCTACGCCGATAGCGTCATCGCCGTGGTCGCCCCGGATCTCTTTCCGGACTCGTTTCGCCATGGCGATCACATCGCCGTTTAGTTCGAGGCGGCTGCGGTCATCATTTCGTTGACGCTTTTGGGGCAGGTCCTGGAGTTGAAGGCACGCTCGGAAACCGGAGCCGCGATCCGGGCGCTGTTGGGATTGGCGCCCAGGACGGCGCGACGCATTCGCGGCGACGGTACCGAAGACGACATTCCCCTGACGCAGGTGCATCCCGGCGATCGCCTGCGGATCCGCCCGGGCGAAAAAGTCCCGGTGGACGGTGTGGTGCTGGAAGGGGAAAGCGCCATCGACGAATCGATGCTGACCGGTGAACCGATGCCGGTCGGCAAGAAGCAGGGTGATGCGCTCGTTGGCGCGACGTTGAATACCAGCGGCGCGCTGATCATGCGCGCGGACAAGGTAGGGTCTGCCACGGTGCTTGCCCAGATCGTGCAGATGGTGACCAACGCCCAGCGCTCGCGCGCGCCGATGCAGCGGCTGGCCGATGTGGTGGCAGGCTACTTCGTGATGGTGGTCATCGGCATCGCCGTGTCGACCTTCGTGCTGTGGGGTCTGTTCGGACCGAACCCGAGTTGGGCCTTCGGCCTGGTCAACGCCGTAGCGGTGTTGATCATTGCCTGTCCCTGCGCGCTCGGTCTGGCAACGCCCATGTCGGTGATGGTGGCCACCGGCAACGCCGCGCTGCGCGGGATACTGTTTCGCGACGCGGCTGCCATCGAGCGCCTGCGCGAGGTCGATACGCTCATCATCGACAAGACCGGCACTTTGACGGAAGGCAGACCGGCGTTTCATTCGGTCATCGCGGCTGGGAATACGACCGCCGCCGAGGTGCTGCGCATCGCCGCCAGCCTGGATCAGGGCAGCGAGCACCCGTTGGCCCAGGTGCTCGTCGGCGAAGCGCGGCGCCGGAATCTCGCGCTGGTCCCGGCCGATCGCTTCGAGTCGGCGTCCGGTATCGGTGTTCGCGGGGTGGTCGAGGGCCGCCAGGTCGCTCTGGGCAACACCGCATTGATGGATGAATGCGGCGTCGATTGGCAGGACCTGGCGCAGCAAGCCGAAGCGTTGCGAAGCAAGGGTGCCAGCGTCATGTATCTGGCCATCGCTGGCAGGCTGGCTGGGGTGCTGGCGCTGGCCGACCCCATCAAGCCGTCCACCTACGCCGCTATCGTGGAACTGAAAGCGAGCGGTTTACGTCTGGTGATGGCTACCGGCGATGGTCTGACGACGGCCAGGACGGTTGCGCGAGAACTCGGCATCGAGGAAGTGCACGGCGAGGTGCGGCCCAAGGACAAGGACGATCTCGTGGCGCGTCTGCAAGCCGGCGGGCGCAGGGTGGCCATGGCCGGAGATGGGATCAACGACGCGCCGGCCCTGGCCCGTGCCGATGTCGGGATCGCCATGGGTACCGGCACCGATGTGGCGATGAGTACGGCGCAGCTGACGCTGGTCAAGGGCGATCTGCGAGGGATCGCCGTGGCACGCAGCATTTCTCTGGCCACCGTCCGCAACATGCGGCAGAACCTGATGTTCGCTTTCCTGTACAACGCTCTCGGCGTGCCGATCGCCGCCGGGGCGCTTTATCCGCTGACCGGTTGGCTGCTGTCGCCGATGATCGCCGCGCTCGCGATGAGCCTGAGTTCCGTGTCGGTGGTGAGCAACGCGCTGCGCCTGCGGCAGCGCCGCGCGACCAGAGGTGTGAATTGATGCATGCCCCGAGGGATGCGCGTGCAGGGTGCCGAGGCGGGAAGGCATGACTGACTCATTGGAACGCGCATTCCTGTACCTCCTCGCCGCCAGCATGCTCGTAGCCGTGGCGCAGGCTTCCGAGCCACCCGGTGCGAATCTGGATGAACTGCTGGCGCTGGCGCGCGCGAACAATCCTGAATACGCCGGCATGCGCTTCGATGCGGAGGCCGCGGCGGCGCGCGTCGTGCCGGCCGGCGCGCTGGCCGACCCTCGACTCGAAATCGAACTGCGCGATCTGACCCGGATGGGCGAACGTGGCCCGACGCTGCTGCCGAACCGGGTCGGCAGTACGCGCTATGCGATCACGCAGGAACTGCCGTGGTTCGGCAAGCGTGCCCTGAAACGCGCCGTCGCGGCGGACGAAGCGCGCGGCGCCGATTATTTCGCCGCCGACGGCTGGCTGGCGGTCGCCGCCGCAATCAAGCAGATCTTCGCTGAGCGATATGCGCTCGAGGTCGAGACCCGCCTGTCCCACGAGATGCTCGATCTCATGGCGCGGCTCGAACGGATCGCGCTGGCGCGGTATGAGGGTGGGCTCGCGCCGCAGCAGGATGTGATCCGCGCGCAGGTAGAACAGACCGGGATCCGCAATGAACTCATCATGCTGGAGACCGATCGCCATCATCTGCAGGTACGCATGAACGCGCTGCTCGGCCGGCCGGCGGAAGCGTCGCTTGCGGTGCCGGAGCAGTTGCGAGCGCTGCCCGAACCCGCACGGCTCGATTTGGCGACGCTCGCGGCGCGCGCGACGGCGCGCAATCCGATGCTCGCGGCCGCAGCGGCGACGACCAGCGCCAGCGAAAGGAATCGTGATCTCACCTACCGCAATCGTTATCCCGATTTCATGCTCGGAGTCGCGCCGGTGCAGGAGTGCGATGCGATCCGCGAGTGGGAGTTGATGGTGTCGCTCAACCTTCCGTTGCAACGCGCGTCACGGCGTGCAGAGGAGCGCGAAGCTGAAGCCATGGTGCGCGCCGCGCAGGCGCGGCAGGACAGCGCGGCAAACCGGCTGCACGCCGAACTCGCAGAGCGGGTCGCGGTGGTCGATGCAGCGCGGCGGGCGACGGCACTCATCGGCGGCAGCCTGCTGCCGCAGGCGGAGGCGACATTTCAGGCGGCGCTCGCCGGCTATGAAACGGGTACGGTCGATTTCGCGACCCTGCTCGATGCCGAGCGGCAAAGCATTCAGGCCAGACTCAATCAGGTGCGGGCGCAGACCGAAGCCCTATCCGCGCTCGCCGAAATCGAACGTATCGTCGGGGAGGACCTGTGAACGCACGCTGGTTGCTCGCGATCGCCTGCATCGTCCTCGCGGCGGGCGGCGGTTATCTCGCCGGCCGTGGTGGGGTCACGCTGCACAGCGATCCCGCGGCGACGCCACCCGGGGCCGGTGAGCGCAAGGTGCTGTACTACCGCAACCCGATGGGTCTGCCGGATACCTCGCCGGTGCCGAAGAAGGATCCGATGGGGATGGATTACATCCCGGTGTACGAGGGCGAGGATCGCGCGAGCAACGCGGGCGAGATCCAGCTCAGCACGGCGAAGGTGCAGCGTATCGGCGTGCGTACCGAGCGGGCCCGCCGCGCGCCGCTACAACGCTCCGTGCGCGCGGCCGGCCGCATCGAGGCGGATGAACGCCGCATCGCCACGATCACGGCGAAGTTCGATGGCTACATCGAAAGGCTGCTGGTCGATGCGACCGGGCAGGGATTGCGCCGCGGTCAGCCGCTGTTCGAGTTCTACAGTCCGGAACTCGTTTCCGCGCAGCGCGAATACCTGATCGCGACCCAGGGCATCGCCCAGCTAAACGCCGCGGCTGAATCGGCACAGGACGGCATGCGCCAACTCGCGGCATCGAGCCTCGCGCGGCTGCGCAACTGGGACATCGCCGACGAGCAGCTGCGCGCGCTGGCACAGACCGGCACGGTGCAGCGCACCTGGCCATTGCGCTCGCCGGCCGCCGGCATCGTCACCGAGAAGAGGGCGGTGCAGGGGATGCGCTTCATGCCGGGCGAGGTGCTGTACCGCGTCGCCGATCTGTCATCGGTCTGGATGCTTGCCGAGGTATTCGAGCGCGATGCCGGTCTCGTGAGCGCGGGCCTGCCGGCGACGGTCACGATCGATGCCTATCCGGGCCGGGTGTTCAGCGGCGCGATCACCTATGTCTATCCGACGTTGACGCGCGAGACGCGCACGGTGCCGGTGCGCATCGAACTCGCCAATCCGGATGGATTGCTGAAACCGGGCATGTTCGCCGCGGTGGAACTCGCGATCGCGGCCGGCGCGGCGGTCGTCACCGTGCCCGCGTCGGCGGTGATCGACAGCGGTGTACGCCGCGTCGTGTTGGTCGATCTGGGAGAAGGGCGGTTTACCCCGCGCGCGGTGAAACTTGGAGCGAGCGATGGCGAGCGCGTCGAGATCCTCGAAGGCGTGGGCGATGGTGAACCGGTCGTGGTCGCCGCGAACTTCCTGATCGACGCGGAGAGCAACCTGCAAGCGGCACTCGCCGGCTTCGGCGATGCCGTGGCGAGTCCGGCGCCAGTGGCGCATCGCGCACTCGGCCGCGTCGACGCGGTCGATGCCGATGTCGGTACCGCGATGGTGACGCACGAACCGGTCACCAGCCTCAACTGGCCGGCGATGACGATGCAATTCGTCGCAGCGAACGAAACGGTGCTCGCGGCATTGCGGCCCGGCGCGCCGATCGATTTCGAGTTCGTCGAACGCGGCCCGGGCGAGTGGGTGATCACCGCGGTGACTCCGGCGGCGACCGACCGCGCCCGGAACGAGCCATGAGGCCTGGTTCGCTATCCCGGCGCCTTGTCGTGGAATCACTCACTCCGCCGTTCCGGCGAAAGCCGGACTCCAGCATGCAAAATGTCTTTCACCGGGTCCCGGCGTTCGCCGGGACGACGGCGAGAGGACCGGGTGAGGCGCGCGCGTGCTCGCGCAGCTGATCGAATGGTCCGCGCGCAACCGCGCGCTCGTGCTCATCGGCACGCTCGGCGTGGTGCTGGCGGGCCTTCACGCGCTGCGCGGCATGCCGCTCGATGCGCTGCCGGACCTGTCCGACGTGCAGGTGATCGTCTACACGGAATACCCCGGTCAGGCGCCGCAGGTGGTCGAGGACCAGGTCACCTATCCGCTGACGACGGCGATGCTGTCGGTGCCGCGGTCGAAGGTCGTTCGTGGCTTCTCGTTCTTCGGCGCCTCATTCGTTTATGTGATCTTCGAGGACGGCACCGACATCTACTGGGCGCGCTCGCGCGTGCTCGAATATCTCAGCTCCGCGGCCGGGCGCTTGCCGGCCGGCGTCACGCCGCAACTTGGCCCCGATGCAACCGGCGTCGGTTGGGTCTATCAATATGCCGTGCAGGGCGAAGACCGGACGCTCGCCGAGCTGCGCTCGTTGCAGGACTGGTATCTGCGCTATCAACTGACCAAGGCGCACGGCATCGCCGAGATCGCGACCGTCGGCGGCTTCGTCAAGACCTATCAGGTGACGGTCGATCCGGTGAAGCTGCGTGCCTACGGCATCACGCTCGACCGCGTCGCGCAGGTGATCCGTGACTCCAATCAGGATGTCGGCGGCCGCGTGATCGAACTCGCCGAAACCGAATACATGGTGCGCGGCAAGGGCTATCTGCGCGGTACCGACGACCTCGCGCAACTCGTGGTCAAGGCGGAAGGCGGCACGCCGGTGCGGGTGCGGGATATCGCCCGTGTCGAGATCGTGCCGGATGAACGCCGCGGTGTCGCCGAACTGAACGGCGAGGGCGAAGTCGTCTCCGGGATCGCGGTGGCGCGCTACGGTCAGAATGCGCTCGCGGTCATCGACGACCTGAAACGGAAGATTGCCGAGGTCGCGACCGGCCTGCCCGAAGGCGTGCGCATCGAGACCGTCTACGATCGATCGGAACTGATCCGCCGCGCGATCGCGACGCTGACGCGGACCCTGGCGGAGGAGAGTCTGATCGTCGCACTGGTGTGCGTCGTGTTCCTGCGGCACGTGCCGAGCGCACTGGTCGCGATCCTGATGCTGCCGGTCGGTGTCTTGATCGCATTCCTCGCGATGCAGGGGTTCGGCATCGATTCCAACCTGATGAGCCTCGGCGGCATCGCGATCGCGATCGGCGCGATGATCGACGCCGCGATCGTCATGGTCGAGAACGCGCACAAGCACATCGAACGGCTGCCGCCGGAGCATGCCCGCGCCGATCGCCGCGACGCACTGATCACGGCAGCCCGCGAGGTCGGACCGGCACTGTTCTTCTCGCTGCTCATCATCACCGTGTCGTTCCTCCCGGTGTTCACGCTGGAAGCGCAGGAAGGCCGGTTGTTCGCGCCACTGGCCTACACCAAGACCTTCGCGATGGCTGGCGCCGCACTGCTGTCGGTGACGCTGGTGCCGGCGCTGATGCTGCTGTTCATCCGCGGCAAGGTGCTGCCGGAAGCGAGCAATCCGGTGAACCGGCTGTTGCTGTGGAGCTATCGGCCGATCATCGCCAGCGTGCTGCGCTGGCGCATGACCACCATCGCGCTCGCCGTGCTCGCGCTCATTGCGACCGTGCATCCGCTGCGCCAGCTGGGCTCCGAATTCATGCCGACCCTGAACGAAGGCACGTTGTTCTACATGCCGACGTCGCTGCCGGGCATGTCGATCACGAAAGCCACCGAACTGCTGCAAACGCAGAACCGTATCATCAAGAGCTTTCCCGAGGTGGCGCAGGTCTGGGGCAAGGCCGGACGCGCGAACACCGCGACCGACCCGGCGCCGACCGAGATGTTCGAGACCGTGATCAATCTCAAGCCGGAAAGCGAATGGCGGCCCGGGCTGACGCTCGACGACTTGATCGCGGAACTCGACCAGGCACTGCAATTCCCGGGCATCGCGAACTCGTGGACGATGCCGATCAAGGCACGGATCGACATGCTCTCGACCGGCATCCGCACACCGATCGGGATCAAGGTGTTCGGCTCGGACCTCGCCGAGATGGAGCGTCTGGCACGCGAAATCGAAACCGTGGTGCGCGCGGTGCCGGGAACGACTTCGGCGTTCGCCGAGCGCATCACCGGCGGCTTCTATCTCGACATTGAACCGGATCGCGCGCAGCTCGCGCGCTATGGCCTTGCGATCGGCGAGGTGCAGCAGGTGATCGCCCATGCGCTCGGCGCGGAACCGGTGACGACGGCCGTCGAGGGGCGCGAGCGATACAGTGTGACGGTGCGTTACCCGCGCGAACTGCGCGGCGACCCGGAGCACATCGCGCGCGAGGTGCTGGTGCCGACCAGGGAGGGCGCGATGCTGCCGCTCGGTCAACTGGCACACATCGCGATCCGCCAGGGCGCGCCGGCAATCCGCACCGAGAACGCCTTGCTCTCCGCGTACATCTACGTCGACATCCGTGGCCGTGACATTGGCGGTTACGTCGCCGAGGCACAGCGTGCCGTGTCGGAGCAGGTGCACTTTCCGACCGGCTACTACGCAACCTGGAGCGGACAGTTCGAAGCGATGGCGCGCGCCGCCGCACGGATGCAGATCGTCGTGCCGGGCACGTTGCTGATCATTTTCCTGCTGCTCTATCTGAATTTCCGCCGGCTGGCCGAGACCCTGATCGTGATGCTCTCGGTGCCGTTCGCACTGGTCGGTGGTGTCTGGATGACCTGGTCGCTGGGACATCACTGGTCGGTCGCGGTCGCGGTCGGCTTCATCGCGCTCGCCGGCGTCGCCGCCGAGACCGGCGTCGTCATGCTGATCTATCTCGAACACGCTTGGGAGGCGGCACGGCGCCGCTGCGCGAGCGACGAGCGCATGCCGACGGCGGCCGATCTCTACGCCGCGATCATGGAAGGCGCCGTGGAGCGGGTGCGGCCGAAGCTGATGACCGTGGCGACCATCATGCTGGGCCTGCTGCCGATCCTCTGGAGCACCGGCACTGGCTCGGAAGTGATGAGCCGCATCGCCGCGCCGATGGTCGGCGGCATGATCTCTTCGACCATCCTCACCCTCGCGGTCATTCCGGCAATCTATGCACTGGTGCAGGAGTGGCGGCTGCGGCGAGGATCTTAAGGAAGGTCTGAACGAATTCATCCTGGACTCGTTCAGAGCTTCCTTGGGATGCAATCGCCCCCGCGCTGCGCGATGATGCGCTGCCCGTGCAATCATCATTCGAGGAGCGCAGGAAGATGGCATTGACCGAACGAGAGATCCGCAATCGTGACCGAGTGCTGGCGATGTATCGCGAGGTGCTCGATGCGCATGACCGTACCAGGATCCGCAAATACCTCGTCGAGGATTACATCCAGCACAGCCCCGCCGCGACCGACGGCCTCGACGGGCTTGGTGATTTCCTCGATTGGCTGGGCGCGACTCATCCCGGACACCAGAACGACATCAAGCGCATCTTCGCGCAGGACGATCACGTCATCGTGCATCTGCGCGTCGTCGTGCCGGGCGGGACGGATCTGGCCGTGGTCGACATCTTCCGTCTGAACGACGACGGCATGCTGGTCGAACACTGGGAAGTGGTGCAGCCGGTACCGGACGACCCGAAGAATCAGAACGGGATGTTCTGAACTGGAGGCGCTCCGAGTCACGACCGTCGCATCAAGGGGTGAAATCAACTGGATTCGACTGAGACCAGCTTGCATTTAAAACTTTGCCTTCCCAGAATACCCGGCAGATAGACTTCTCAATCAGGAGCGAACAATGGTCTGGAAGAAACACGACTACGACGATATCCCCGGCACCTATGTGTTTGACGGCAAGACCGCCTATCAGGCGTACGCCGTCAACAAGATGCTGTTCTCGTTCAACGACGAATCCTGCCGGGACGAGTTCGAGGCGGACCCGGCGGCATACTGCGACAAGTTCGGCGTCGCGGGCGCAATGAAGGAGGCGGTGCTGAAGAAGGATTTTCTCGGCATGCTGCGGCTTGGCTGCAACATTTACTTCATGGCGAAGATGGCGATCCCGCGCGGTGTTTCGGTACAGGACGCGGGCGCGGCATTTCAGGGCATTTCGACCAAGGAGTTCCAGGCGAAGCTGTTGAAGAAACGGGACGGTCTGGAAGAGAAACTGGCGCAGGTGGGAGGATATTGGAATGGCTAGATTGCTGGGCGGCGTCACCTCCTCGCATATTCCGGCGGTCGGCAACGCCATCGCCAATGGTTTGACCCAGGAGCATTACTGGAAGCGTTTCTTCGACGGTTATGAACCGGCCAAGGCCTGGCTGAAGAAGGCGGCACCCGACGTCATCATCGTCGTCTATAACGATCATGGCCTCAACTTCTTTCTCGACAAGGTGCCGACGTTCGCGCTCGGTTGTGCCGATTGGTACCACAACGCCGACGAAGGCTGGGGGTTGAAACCGGTCGCGCCGTTCCAGGGCGATGTTCAGTTCTCCTGGCATCTCGCCGAGTCCCTGGTCGAGCAGGAATTCGACATCTGCACCTGCCAGGAGATGAAAGTCGATCACGGTTTCGTCAATCCGATCCGTGCGCTTTATGGAACTCTGGAGCACTGGCCGATCAAGGCGATCCCGCTCGCGGTCAATACTGTGCAGCATCCGGTGCCCACCGCCGCCCGCTGCCTGAAGCTCGGACACGCACTGGGCAAGGCAATTGCCTCCTATCCGGAAGACCTCCGCGTGGTCATCTTCGGGACCGGTGGCCTTTCCCATCAGTTACAGGGCGAGCGCGCCGGGCTCATCGACGTCGATTTCGATATCGAGTGCATCGAGAAGATCGCGACCGAACCGGAATGGCTGACCCGCTTCAGCAACAGCGAAATCATTGCCAGGGCCGGCACCGAGGGTATCGAGACCATCATGTGGCTGGTGATGCGCGGCGCGTTGCGGGATGACGCCAAGGTCATCCACAAGCACTATCACGCCCCGATCTCGAATACCGGCGCCGGTGTGCTGGTGCTGGAGAATTCCTGAGGGGGTCGATGCGACGCTTCGGCTCCTGGTCGCCGCGGCGTCATGGGTGGGGACCAGGAGCCAGATCCTTTATCGGGATCGGATCGCCATGACCTGAGCCAAGGTTGGAGATCTCGCGAGGTGACCATGAACGATTTGGTGAGTCGTAGTTGCGAGGCCTGCCGTGCCGGCGCGCCGACGGTGACGCCGGAGCAGCTTGGCGAATTGTTGCCGCGGCTTCCGGAGTGGCGCATCGTGCGTGAACAGGAGAGCGATAGGCTGCTGCGCGAATTCACCTTTCCGGACTTTGCGGCGGCACTCGATTTCACCAATCGGGTCGGTGCGATTGCCGAGGCCGAGGGTCATCATCCGGCGCTGCTGACCGAATGGGGTCGCGTTACCGTGCGCTGGTGGACACACAAGATCAAGGGACTGCATGTCAACGATTTCATCATGGCGGCGAAGACCGATGAGCTGCTGAGGACATCGACATGAACGACGAGCGATTCAACATGGAACTGCGCCGGTTCCTGAAAAAGGTCGGCATCAACGGCCAGCGCGAGATCGAGAATGCGACGCGCCAGGCGATCGAGTCCGGTCGCATCCGCGGCAACGAGACGCTGCAGGCGCGGATGGTGCTGGAGATCGATGGTCTCGGCTTGCGCGCGATCGTCGAGGACGACATCGCGCTCGAATGACGCGTTAGCGCGCCGCGCGGTAGGCGTTCAGCGCGTCGCGGATCTGACCATCGTTCGGGAAGCGTTGCCGGGCCCGGTCCAGTAACGCGATTGCCGCCGCCCTGTTGCCGGTTTCGGCCAGCGCGACGGCGTGGACGAAAGCGTATTGCGCATTGTCCGGCGCCAGCTCGCTGGCGCGCTGCAACAACGCGACGGCGGCTTCGGTCCGGTCCGTCCGCACATACAGCAATCCCAATGCGTGAGGTACGTCGCCGTTTTCCGGATACGCCGCGCGTGCCTCCAACAGCAATTTCTCGCCGAGGTCGTCGCGATTCCGCGCGCGCAGCACATCGGCCAGATTCAGCAGCGCCGGCAGATAACGCGGGGCGAGCCGCCGGGCATGCCGCAACGCGGCCTCTGCGGCGATCAGGTCGCCCTGTGCGGCGAGAAACATGCCGAGTTCGCTCATCGCTTCAGGCAGGTCGGCGTTGTCGCGCAGACTGCGTTCGTATTCGGTGAACAGCTTGCGCACGGCCGCTTGCGCTGCCGCCGGAATCATGGTGATCGGCACCTCGCCGAGTTGCCGGGCCGCGGCGATCCGCACCGACTTCACCTTGTCGGTGAGCAGCGGCCGCAGGTATTCCAATCGGGATTCTGCTGGCACCGCGCGTGCGGCCGCGGCGGCGCTTTCGCGCAAGAGCGGATCCGCGGCCGCGACCGCGCTGCTGATCAAACCGAGTTGGGCCAGCGATGGAAAACGCGCGCTTTCGCTGACCGCGATCGCGCGGATGATCGGCGCCTGGTTGCTGTCGCGCGCCAGCGCGCCGAGGCCGAACATCGCCGTGGCATCGTTGCGCCGCGCCGCCGTGAGGACTGCCGCGTGTGGATAGATTGGATCGGTGCGGCCGGTACGTTTGCTGATGATCGCCGCGGCCCAGGCCGCATCGCGATCGGTGTGGCATTGGTTGCAGGCATTGGGTGTGCCGAGCCGCAGGCTGGCGATCGGATCGGGAATGCGGAACGAGTGATCGCGCCGGACATCGACACCCATGTAGGTCTTGGTCGCCATGTGGCAATCGATGCATTGGCTGCCCGCGGAATTGGGCTCATGCAACGAATGAGCACGGTTGTCGTACTTGGCCGCGGCATGGCATTGCAGGCACAGACCGTTGCCGGAGATGCGCGTCCGGTTCGAGTGCGGATCATGGCAATTGCTGCAGGTGACCTGATGGCGATGCATCTTGCTTTGCAGGAATGAGCCGAGTTCGTAGACCTCGTCGTTGATCTGGCCATCGGCGTGATACAGCACGTCGATCAGGGGGCTCAAGGTGTAGTTGTCGAAAAAGCCGGCGGCGGGATCGGTCTGTTGCAGTTCGCCGCGCCGCGCGTGGCAATTGCCGCAGACCTGCAATTGCGTGCCGACCGAACCATCGCCGACCGGTGCGGTGGGCAGTACTCCGGCAACGGGTTGGCGCAGCTTGCGCAGCGACCGTGGGAACCCGCGATCGGCCACCGCGCGATCGCCGTTGGCCCAACGGACGTGCTGGTGCGCCGGCCCGTGACAGGCTTCGCAACCGACGGTCGACTCGGCCCAGCGGGTCGCATAGGAATCGGTCGCCATGTCGTAGTTGCGCTTGAGATCGGTCGTGTGGCAGGCGGCGCAGCGCGAGTTCCAGTTCTGGAACGCGCCGGTCCAATGCAGCGGATCCGCGGCATCGACATTCTCATCCGGGTACAGATGAAACCAGCGCTGGCCACCTGCGGCCGCGGGCCGGCTGTCCCAGCTGATGCTCAAGGCTTGCAGGCGACCATCCGGGAACTCGATCAGGTATTGCTGCAATGGGTAATGACCGAAGGTATAGGCGATCCGGAATTCTTCCGCCTCGCCGCGGGCGTTGTCGGTCGTGACGAAGAACCCCGCATCACGCCGAGTGAACCGCGTGGTCCTGCCGAAATAGCGGAAGGTCGCGTCGGCGAAATTTCCCAACACCGTCTCGGCCGTTGCCGGTTGCATCGCATGCCAGTGATCGCTGCGTTGCCAATCCGCGTACTGCGAACGGTGGCATCCGGCGCAGCTGTCGCTGCCGACGAAGACCTGGGCGATGGCCGGCCGGCACAGCAGCAGCAACAACAACGACAGCAAACCGCTAGTGGCGAGTGCGTGGGCCTTGGCGGCCACGCGATCGAAACGAGGTGTCATCTGCCGCGCCGGCTGCGGGTTGTTCGCGTTGAGGTGAACCATTGTCGTGCGCATCATGTCACAATCTGCCGACGGCACCGCATGCCGGTGCCCGTGGCTGATCTTCACCGGTCATCGGTGACGAGGCAACGGCGGTGCGGTGGACGGAAGACAAGAAGGAAACATCGGATTCCAGTTCGATGGCACGGCCAGGAAGCGGGTGGCAGCGGGGGCGGGTTGTCCCTTGGCACGTGAAAAGGAGCAGGCGGATGAAGCGGTCAGTCCGGTTCTTGATGGCGCTGTTGCTTTCCGGCGTCGTGGCGGGCCACGCTGCGGAAACCGGCCAGGACGCGGGTAACGAAGAGCCGGAGGAAATCATCATTCGCGGTACCCGCAGCGTGGACACGTTGCGGATCAAGATGATGGCTACGGAGCTCCGTATCTACGATTTGTTCAATACCCTGAATCCCGATGACCGCTACGACATCCATTGTCAGGTCGTCGCCGCGACCGGCTCCTTGATCAAGGAAAGGCAATGCGCCGCTCAATATATCGACGACATCCGTGCCGACGAGGCCTGGGCCTACGAAAGCGATTTGCCCTGGATTCCGCCAATGGACGAGATCGAGCGTCACGACGAGGAGTTGCGCCGGCTGCTCGAAAAGCATCTGGCGGAGAACAAGGACTTGCAGTCGGCGGCAAGGGAATATCGTGACCTGCGCAAGCAGCTGCTCGAGGCCGAGCAGGCACGCGAAAAGAACTGAGCCGATTGGTGTCCCCGGACCGATCCGGTTGCAGGGGCTCGCATCATCGCCGCGGCGTGGCCTCGTCGAAACCGCTCCGTGCGATCGCCGCATCCAGGCGATCGGCCGAGAACCCGTGCAGAGTCTCCTTGCCGACGAGCACTACCGGTATTCCCCTGCCGCGGGCTTCGCGGTAGCGCTTTTTCCCGACCCGGTCCCGCGCTACGTTGTACTCACACCAGGTCACCTTTCGTTGTTCCAGCCAGCGTCTGGCCTCGGCGCAATAGGGGCACCAGAAGCGATCTGCGTCGCGCAGTTGCGAACAACGGTACTCGCCATACCTGCATCAGCAGCGCCCTGAAGATCGCGCCCTTCCGCGTTTGTTGTGCGGATTTATCCTTACTTCTTGCAAACTTTGTCCTTAATACTGGGGTCAACCCATGGCAGGGGTGGGTGGGTGATTGATCGACCCGCACACGAGAACAGTCAGACGACGACGGCGCGCAATGGATACCGGACGAATCGATTCCGTGGTGGAGCCCGCCACCTTCGACGAGGAACTCAGAGCGGCGCTGTTCGCCGCTGAAGCCGTTTCGGAAGCCGACTTCGCCCGGGCAAAGCGCATCCGCGGCGAGCAGGATGGCGATGAGCCGTTGTCGGCGTTGCTGGTCCGGATGGGCTTCGTGTCGGAACGCGCGATGGCGGAAGCGCTGGCGCAAGCGAGCGGACTGCCTCTGATCAGGAACACCGATTACGCTGAAGAGGCGCTGGTGGCCGATGTCCTGAGTCCGCGTTTCCTGAAGGAGCATGGCGTCGTGCCAATCGCGTTCGATGAAGGCGCGTTGCGTCTGGCGATGGCCGACCCGCAGCGCCAGGTTGCGGTGCGGGCGATCGAACTCGCGACCTCACTGCCGGTGCTGCCGGCGATCGGAGTCAGCTCGGAGATTCAGGCGGCGATCGATCGGCTGTACGCGTTCGAAACATCCGCGCGCGCAGTCGAAGGCGCCGGTCATGGCGACGAGTTGAACCGCACCGACGTCGATCAGTTGCGCGACATGGCCAGCGAGGCGCCGGTGGTGCGCCTGGTCAATCAGGTCATTCAGCGTGCGGTGGATTCGCGCGCATCGGACATCCACATCGAGCCGTTCGAGCGGGTGTTGAAGATCCGCTTCCGCATCGATGGCGTCTTGCGCGATGAACCATCACCGCCGCGGCAGATGGGACCGGCGATGATCTCGCGCATCAAGATCATGGCAGACCTCGATATCGCCGAGCGCCGGCTGCCGCAGGACGGCCGCATCAAGCTGTGGGTGCACGGTCAGGAACTCGACCTGCGTATTTCGACGGTGCCGACCCTGCACGGTGAAAGTCTGGTGATGCGGCTGCTGAAGCGCGAAGCGGTCGATCTCGACTTCACCAGCCTCGGGTTCTCGGAACAGTTGCGCGCGCGCATGCAGCGCGCACTGGCGTTGCCGGACGGCATGATCATCGTCACCGGTCCGACCGGCAGCGGCAAGACCACCACGCTCTACACCGCGTTGCACGGCCTCAATACCGAGGAGCGCAAGGTGATCACGGTCGAGGATCCGGTCGAATACCAGCTCGCAGGAATCAATCAGATCCAGGTCAACGCCGCGATTGGTCTGACCTTCGCCAATGCCTTGAGCTCGATCGTACGCCAGGATCCGGATGTCATCATGGTCGGCGAGATGCGCGATCTGGAGACGGTGAGGATCTGCGTGCAATCGGCGCTGACCGGCCACCTGGTGCTGTCGACGCTGCACACCAACGATGCCGCGAGCAGCATTTCGCGACTGCTGGAAATGGGCGCCGAGGATTATCTGTTGAACTCGACGCTGAACACCGTGCTGGCGCAACGCCTGGTGCGTCTGCTCTGTCCGGCGTGCAAGGCGGAGTATCGACCCGACGCCGGCATCGTTCACGAATTCCGGCTCGACCAACTGCTGCACGGCGGCGAACTGCGGCTGTTTCATGCCCGCGGCTGCGAGGCCTGCGGCGGTACCGGTTATCGTGGTCGGGTCGGGATCCTGGAGATGCTGACGATGACCGATACGTTGCGCGCGCTGGTGCTGCGTCACGCCGGCGCCACCGAGATTGAGCGCGTCGCACGCAATGAAGGCATGGACACGATGTTCGAGGATGGTTGTCGCAAGGCGCTGCAGGGCATCACCACGCTTGAAGAAGTCATTCGTGTGGCACAGGACAGCTGATGCCAACCTATCGCTACCAGGCGGTGACACGGCAGGGCGAGACACGCACCGGCGCGATGACCGGCGCCACCATCGATGAAGTCGTCGCCAATCTGCAAAAGACCGGACTCATCCCGATCAGCGTCGAGCTGCCGAGCAGCACGCCGCCGGTGCGTTCGCTGGCGAAGGTCCGGTTGGGCGGCGATCGCGTGCGCCGTCGCGACATCACCGCCTTCACCAAGCAGCTAGCGACGCTGGTCGGCGCCGGACTGCCGATCGATCGGGCGCTGGGCATCGTCCGGCAGACGGCGTCGACCGCGGCGGTGGCGACGCTGATCGAAGCGCTTCAAGCCGCGGTCCGCGGTGGTGAATCGTTGTCGACCGCGTTGAAGGCACAGCCGCAGCACTTCTCCGAGTTCTACATCAACTTCGTCCGTGCGGCCGAAGTGTCCGGCAGCTTCGCCGTCAGCCTCGATGAACTCGCGAGCTATCTGGAGAAAGCGCAGGCGCTGCGCGAGCGGTTGCTGTCGGCGATGATTTATCCGTTGCTCCTGGTGTTCGTCACGTTGCTGGCGCTGACCATCATCATGGTGTTCGTGCTGCCGGAGTTCGCGCAATTGTTCGAGGACATGGATGCGCCACTGCCAGCGCCGACCGCCTTCGTCATGGGCGTCTCGAATGCCGTGCGTCACTACGGCCTCTATGTTCTGGCCGGCATCGCCGTCCTCGTGCTGTATGTGCGCGGCAAGGCGGATGATCACGTCTGGCGCAAGAACTGGGATCGGCGTTTCCTGGCGCTCGGGCTGGTCGGTGACCTGATCCGCAAGATCGAAATGGCACGTCTGAGCCGCAGTCTCGGCACCTTGTTGAAGGGCGGCGTACCCCTGCTCGCGGCGATCAAGATCGCACGCAATGGTCTGAGCAATCGCGTCCTGATCGAGCATATCGAACAGGTCACGGGCCGCTTGCAGGAAGGCAGTTCGCTGGCCGGGCCGTTGCAGGACAGCGGTGTCTTTCCGGACTTCGCGGTGCAGATGATCCAGATCGGCGAGGAGACCGGCGAACTCGACGCGATGCTGGTACGGGTCGCCGACAGCTACGACGACGACGTCGCGACCACGGCGCAACGACTGCTCGCGGTACTGGAGCCGGCCATGATCATCACGCTCGGCGTCGTCATCGGCGGCATCATCATGTCGATTCTGGTGGCCATCATGGGCGTCAACGAATTGCCCGGGTAGGAGGAACGATGAAACATCAGCTGCAACGCGGCTTCACGCTGCTCGAACTGCTTGTGGTCCTGGTCATTCTGGCGTTGCTCGGCAGCATCGTCGGCCCGCAGGTGCTGAAGCAGGTCGGTGGTTCCAAGACCAAGACGGCGGCTCTGCAGATCGACGAGCTGTCGGCGGCGCTCGATCTGTATGCGCTCGAGGTCGGCCGCTACCCGACCACCGAGGAAGGGCTGAAGGCGCTGGTCGAAGCGCCCTCCGGGGTCGGCAACTGGAAGGGTCCCTACCTGACCAAGAAGGTCATCCGCGACGACCCCTGGGGTTTTCCCTACGGCTACAAGTCACCCGGCGACAAGGGCGATTTCGATCTGTATTCGCTGGGTCGGGACAATCGCGAAGGCGGCGAAGGCGAGGATGCCGACGTCGTCAGTTGGCAATAGGGGCTCGGACGGCGCACGACGGTGAGGGTACGACTCGATCGCGGCGGGTGCAGCGGCCGGGCGCACCCCGGCAGTGCTGGCTTCACCTTGCTCGAACTGCTGGTCGTGCTGGCAATCCTCGCGCTGGTCTCCACCGTGACCGCGGTGCGATTCAGCGGTGGCATCGACAGCGCCCGCTTGCGTGCGGAGACACGGCAGATGGTCGCGCTGCTGCGCGCGGCGCGGGTCGAGGCGATGGTGTCGAGCAGCGTGACCGGCATCGATGCGGCTCAGGACGACACCGGCTATCTGCGTTATCCGGCGCAGGATCGGATCACCTTGCCGGAAGGGATCGCAATCGCGATCACGGCCGATGCCGCGGCTGCGCTGCCGGCAATCCGCTTCTATCCGGACGGCAGTTCCAGCGGCGGCGCGGTTCGCCTGTCCTCGGCGGCGGGCAGTTATGCGGTCAACGTGGCTTGGTTGACCGGCGAAGTGAGTCTGACTGATGGCGACTGAACCGCGCCGAGCGGGCGGCATCACGCTGCTGGAAGTCATCGTGGCGCTGGCGCTGCTGTCGCTGAGTCTCGCGGTCGTGCTGCGGATCTTTTCCGGCACGAGTGGTGCCGCGCGCGTCATCGCTGACTACTCCCAGGCCTTGCAGGTCGCCGAATCGCGTCTGGCGACCCTCGTTGCCGAAGACTACGCGCCCGGCGACATCGATGGGCCGGGCGACGACTATTTCCGTGGGCAGACCTCGGTCAGCGAATACCAACCGGAGCCGCAGCCACCGCTGTTCGAGGAAAGTGCGCTGCTCGATCTGGCGCAAAATTACCAACCGTATCTGTTCGCGGTCACGGTCAGCTGGGGTGAACGCCGGCCACGCTCGCTGACCCTGTCGACCATTCGCCTGGGGCTGCCGCAATGACGGCGCGGGGCGGCCAACGCGGCTTCACGCTGATCGAGCTGTTGATCGCGCTGGTGCTGGTCGCGATGGTGTCGCTGCTGCTCGGCGGCTCGTTGCGGCTCGGCTCGCAGTCATGGCGCAAGGTCAACGAGGCGCAGGATCACGCCGAACACGAATTCCTGCTGGCGCAGACCTTGCGCCGGCATCTGGCGAACGCCCGTTTCGTCTCGATGCAGACCAGTGCCGGCAACACGGTGAACGGGTTCATCGGTGGGCCGGAGCGGGCAACGTTCATCGCGCCGTATCCGAGTTTCGACAATGCCGGAGTGCTGTATTGGTGGACGCTCGAAGTGGCACCGGACGAGACCACCGGCGACGATGCGTTGCGCCTGTCCTACGTGCGTTATGACCCCGACCAGGCCGTCGTGGTCCGCGGCGATGGCAGCATCACCGTGACGCAGAACTATGCACAGAACGGTCTGACTGCGACCTCGCAGCTCGAACCGGAACACATCACGATCGCGTCGGACATCGACGCGATCGCACTCGGCTACTTCTATCGCGATGCCGCGGACGAGGGGCACTGGGTGCAAGAGTGGGATCCGACCGATGAGGAATTTTCTGCGGCGACGCCGGAACTGATCCGGCTGCGGATCAGCCGCACGGATGCCCAACGCAAGCCGGTGGCCTTGCCGGAAATCACCGTGATGCCGCGCCTGGTCGAACAACGCCTGTATGCGCGGCTGCTGCAGTGACGCCAGGATGACGCGGATCGGCAATCGCGGTTTCATCCTGGTGGCAGTGCTCTGGCTGCTGGCACTGCTCACGGTGCTGGCCGGCGCGATGACCTATTCCAGCCGACAGGCGACGCGCAGCATGGCCAGCCTGGTCGGCGCGGCCCAGGCCCGGCATGTCGCCGATGGCGCGGTGCAGCTCGCACTGCTCAATCTGCTGTCGCGCACCAGCGCCGATCGCCTGTTGGCGGATGGCGAGACGCTGGAATTGGCGCTGCCCGGCGGTCAGGCCGTCATCACCGTCACCGATGAAAGCGGTCGCATCGATCTCAACCGCGCCGACAGCACGCTGCTGGCGCGGCTTTTGCTCGCGCTCGACCTCGGCGAAGACCGGGCGCTCGCGCTGGCCGACGCCGTCGTGGATTACCGGGATACCGACATGCTGCGCTCGATGCATGGCGCCGAGGACGATGAGTACGACCGCGCCGGGTTGGCCAACGGCGCCAAGGATGAGCCGTTCGAGGATGTCGCCGAGCTGCGCCAGGTACTCGGTTTCGACGAGGCGATTTATCAGGCGGTTCGGCCGTACGTCACGATCTACAGCGACAGCGCTACCGTCAATCCGGCGGTCGCGCCGCTCATCGTGCTGCGGGCGATCTCGGACGAAACCGAGGGGATCCTGCAGGACTACATCGACCAGCGGCGTCAGAACCATCGGGACAAGGTGTCGGCGCCCTCGTTGCCGGGTGCAGTGCAGCGTTACGCTGCGCAAGGGAATCAGGGCGGCGGCGGCCGCAGCAGCCGATCGAGTCGCGGCAGCCGCGGCACCAGCGGTAGTGCCGTGGCGACCGGTGCTGCGACCTACACGTTGTCGATCGTCGCCTATACGGAAGACGGCCGTCGTACCGGCATGACGACCACGGTGACGATCACGCGCAACACGTCGCAGCCGTCGGTCCGCACGCTCGATCTGCGGCCGTATGCGGAATTACCCGCGCGGACCAGCGCGGATCAAGGTTGATTGCGGAAGCGCTCCATGCCCGAGCCGGCCGGACCAGGAACGAGTGATGGCTAACGCGAACACGACCAGAACTCGCCATGGCGTCACGGTCGTCACCGATTTTCTGCACTGGTGGGGCGGCGAACTGCGCCGTGCGGTGCCGGCCGTGGTGACGAAGCTGTTGTCTGGCGAGGTGGCGGAGATACACGTCGAGATCGCCGGTGACCGGGCAACACTCGGTTTGACGGCACGTGCCGGCAGCCGCTCGCTCGGTTCCTGCGAGCTACTGACCGGTGCCGAGCAGCAGCTCGCCGAGTATGCCGCGACCATCCGCGAGCACCTGCCCGAACGCGTCCAGGTCGCGGTGCACTTGCCGGCGGATCGCGTGCTGGTTCAGAACCTGGCGCTGCCGCTTGCGACCGAGGCCAATCTCGACAACGTCTTTCGCTTTGAAATCGATCGCTTCACACCATTCCGCCAGGACCAGGTTCGCTCTGCCTATCAGGTGACCGGTCGCTACCCGGAAAAGGATCAGATCCGGGTGCGGCTGGCCGTGGCGCCGGCGGACTATATCGAGCGGATCCGTGCCGGACTTGCGCGCATCGATCTCACCGCGACGGCAATCTATCCTCCCCTCGATGCGCGAGCGGGCGAACGACCGGGTTCGGGATGGAACATGCTGCCTGCGGCGCAGCGTCCGGTCGCTGCGCCATTGCTCGACAAGACCAACCAAGGTCTGCTGGTGGCGCTCGCGGCGCTGCTGGTGGTGGCGTTGGGTCTGCCGCTGTACTGGCAGCATGCACAGCTCGCGGCGCTGCAGGACCGCACCGCGACGCTGCAACGCGCAACGGCGCAAACGGCGGCGCGCCTGCAGGAATGGCGTACCCGGCGCGACGCGCGTGACGCGCTGCTGGCCCATCGCGCAGCGACGCCGGACAGGTTACGCATCGTCCGGGATCTGACCGGACTGCTGCCGGACAACACCTGGGTGACGCGGCTCGAGTTGAATGCCAACGGTTCGGTCACGATTCAAGGCGAATCGAACAAGGCCTCCGACCTGGTGGCGATCCTGGAAAGGTACCCACTGTTTCGCAACGTCACATTTGCGGCGGCGGTCAGTCGCAATCCGGTCAGCAACATGGAGCGTTTCGAACTGAAACTGGCGCTGACCGAAGGAGTGCAACCATGAACATGTCGCCGGGCATGAACCGGTTCGCCGCGCTGTCGCTGGCACTGCTGACGCTGCTGGCGCTGATTTTCTACGGCGTCATGCCACTGGCGACGACCTATCGCGACAATGCTCAGAGCATCGCGATGCAGCAGCGCCGGCTCGCGACCTATGAATCGTTGCTCGACAACGCCAGCGAGATCGACGCCGCCTTTGCCAGCGCGACCGGGCAGGGCGCGCAGGACAACGTGTTTCTCAGCGGCGAGAACCCGGCGCTGGCATCGGCGAATCTGCGGGCGCTGGTCAACGGTGCGGTGCAGGCGAGCGGCGGGGTGTTGATCACCAGCCAGGATTATCAGGCGCAGACCCTGGCCGGTGCGCAAGCGATCGGCTTGCGCTTGCAGGTCAACTGCGAGATTCGCAACCTGGTCGATTTGCTTTATCGGCTCGAACAAGCGCGGCCGCTGGTCGTGGTCGAGGCATTGACGGTCGGCTCCAGTGCCATGCCATCGGACCGCAACGCGCGCGGCCCGGCGCCAGGCGCCGACCCGAATGAAGCGTTTCGCGGCAACCGCCGCGATCGCGACCGGCCGCAACCGGATCGCGCGACGGGACGAAGCGCCTCGCGCATGAGCCTCGACGTGCGACTGGACATCGTTGGCTACCTACCGATGAGGAATCCCTGATGGCTGCTTCCCGATGTCGCAATCCCCTGACTCGGCTTCTGCTCTTTGCCCTTGGCAGCGTCGGGGTTGTCATTGCCGCCGAAATCGTCACGCTGTCGCTGGCCGGCAGGGCCCCGACCGGCGATACCGCCATCTCGCTCGCGAACGAGCCGGCGGTCAGCGCACTGCCGGCGCCGGCGCCACGCTTCGAGTTCGATGACGCGGTCAATCGCTCGCTGTTCGCCGCGGACCGCAAACCGAAAGAGCCCGCGAAGCAACTGGTGCTCAGCAACCTCGCCGAACGCTGGGCTTTGACCGGCGTGGTCGATACCGGCGACAAACGATTCGCCTTGTTCACGTCAGTCGGTGGTGACAAGCCGCAACGGCTGAAGCTGCAGCCGGGCGAAAGCCTGGAACAGTGGCGCATCGCCGGCATCGAACCGAACCTGGTGAATCTGACCAATGCCGCCGGTGCCCAGGAAGTCCTGCCGTTGAAGGACACGCCGATCGAGGCATTGCAATCACAGGTACGGATCGAGGCGATCCGGGCGCAGGGCCTGTCGGGCAACCTGGATCCGGCGCGCATGATGGAAACAATGCGGGATGCCTCGCCGGAGCAGCGGCGGGCGCTCATTCAGCAACTGCGCGATCAGTTCCAACGCGGTGAGTTGCAGATTCCTGAGCAGTTCCGCAATCGCATGCAGGACAACGGCATGCCGCCGGGCGCGAACGGCTTTCCCGGCGGTGGCAATTTCGGGCCGCAACCGGGGCCAGGCAATTTCCCGCAGCAGGGGCAGGGCGGTTTCGGCGGTTGGAGCGGCGGACCACCGGGTGGCGCCGGCAACGGCTTCGGTCCAGGCCGTTAAGCTGGACGACGATTGACGAAAAGGAAGAGCGAGAGTGGACAAGCTTTGCAGAGCACAAGGGCGGGTCGGTACGGCCGGGGTACTGGGCATGCTGTTGTTGAGTTCCTGCGCCACGTTGCATCCGCCCGCAGGTCGGGAACCGATTCCACTGCCTACTTCGGCCGCCGCCGCGGCACAGGCGCCGCAAGTATTGGTGGCGGAGTCCGGGCCGATCGCCGCGCCGGGGCCGGCGGTGCAACCGCCGGCCAGCCAGATCTTCGGCGGCACCGGGGCGTTCATCGGCGCGGCGGCCGCGCCGCCGATCGCCGCGAGCGGCGAGGGCACGGTGACGTTGAACTTCCAGAATCAGGCGGTCAGCGAAGTCGTCAAGGCCATTCTCGGCGACAACCTCGGCCTCAACTACATGATCAACGATGCCGTCGTCGGCACGATCTCGATGCGGACCGTCAGCCCGGTGACCCGTGAGGCGCTGATTCCGGTACTCGACAGCGTCCTGCGGATGAACGGCGCTGCACTACTGAAGAACAATGACTTTTATGAAATCGTGCCAATCGACGACAACCTGGTCGGGTTGACGCCGAGTACCCGCCTGAGCGCCGAACGGGGTTACCAGATCCTCGTCGTGCCGCTGCGCTTCATCAGCGCGCGCGACATGGCGAAGATCCTCGAGCCGGTGAAGTCGGGTCGGGCCTCGGTGCAACTCGACGACTATCGCAATCTGCTGATCCTGGGCGGCACGCAGAGCGAACTGTTCAATCTGCGGGACACCATCCAGACGTTCGACGTCGATCAGATGGCCGGAACCTCGGTCGGCCTGTTCCGATTGAGCCATGTCGATGCCACGACGATGGTCACCGAACTGAATCAGTTGCTCGGCATCGATACCCGCAGCAATGCCGAGCAAACCTCGCCGCTCGCCGGCATGGTGCGGTTCAGTGCCATCGAACGAATCAACGCGGTCCTGGCAATCTCGCCGCAGCGCCGCTACATCGAGGAGGTGGAACAGTGGATCCGCCGGCTCGATCAAGCCGGTCCGAGCACCCGACCCGATGGCCTCAACATGTACGTCTACCACTTGCAGCACGGCGACGCCGAAGCCATCGCCACACTGCTCAACCAGTTGTTCGATGCCCGCGAAGCAAGCCAGGCAGCAGCCCAGCGCCAGGCGCAAGCCCAGGCGCCGTCCCAAGGAGCGCCAGCCGGAGGCCAGGTGCGCGGTGCCACCGGAGCAAGCACGGCGCCGGCGACACCCGCGGCGGTGCGCGCCGGCCAGCCGGCGGCCGGTGGTGGCTTGACGCAACAAGCCTTCGTCGTCCCCGGGCCGGGTGGGCAGGGGATCGTGATAGCGGGTAATGCGCCGGCGCAACAGCGTACCGCGTCACCGCAACTGAGCGCGGCGGCAGCGGGTGTGACCCAGGCTGGTGGCGCGCGTACCACCGGCCAGATCGCCGGCGAGATCACTGCGGAGAACGTCGCCGTGATTGCCGATGTCGAGAACAATGCGTTGCTGATCATGGCCTCCGCAACCGACTACGCCCAGATCGAGCAAGCCATTCGCAAGCTCGACGTGCAACCGTTGCAGGTGCTGGTCGAGGCGACCATCGTCGAAGTCTCGCTGAGCGACGATTTGCAGTACGGCCTGCAATGGTTCGTCAACGCCGGCGTCGACAAGTACAACAGCACGTTCGGCATGAACATCCCGAACAGCGGTGCGGTCACGCAGAACGTCACCGACCAGGCCGGCAACATCGTCGGCACCACCAGCGCACTGGCAGGCGCGCTGACCAACCCGGCGCACTTCACCTATCGGGTGTTCGATGCTGCCGCGACCCGTGCGATCCTCAATGCGATCGCCTCCGACGCCCGGCTGCGCGTGCTGTCGTCGCCGTCGATGATGGTGCTCGACAACCACGAAGCGACCATCCAGGTCGGTAACCGTGTGCCGGTGCGCACTTCCGAGACCGCGAACACCGCCGGTGTCACGACCGTGAACAACCAGGTCGGTACGACGATCACCAGCCAGATCCAGTACATCGACACCGGCGTCACGCTGCAAGTTCTGCCGCGCGTGAACTCGGGCGGCATGGTGGTGATGGAGATTCGTCAGGAAGTGAACGACGCCAGCAAGACCGATTCATCGGACATCGATTCGCCGACCATCCTGCAACGCTTGATCGAGACCAGCGTCGCCGTGCAAAGTGGCGAGACGCTGGTACTCGGTGGCCTGATTCGCGATGACAGCGAGCGGACCAAGGGCGGCATCCCGTTTCTCAAGGACCTCCCCGTGGCGGGGCTGTTGTTCAGCGGCCGGCGCGAGACTCGCGCCAAGACCGAACTGGTCGTGCTGATCACGCCGACGGCGGTGAGCAACACCGCCGAGGCGCGCGCGGTCACCGACGAATACAAACGGAAACTCGAGGGGATCGAGTTTCAGGTACCGGAGCGATGACCTGATATGCGAACACAGCGGATCTTTTCAGGCTTGATGCTGTTCCTCTGTGCCACGCTTGGTTCGGCCCAGCCAACCGCACCGACCGCGGCGCCGGCGGTTGCCGAGGATATCGAGGAAATCGTCATCGTCGGACAGCGCACGCTTTCGACGCTGCGCCGCCAGATGGAGGATGCCGAATTGCGGGTCTACGACGTGTTCAATGGATTGAACGACGACCGGCGTTACGATATCCATTGCCAGCAGGTGGCGCCGATAGGCTCGAACATCAAACGCCGGCGCTGTGCTCCCCAATTCGCCGACGACGCCGAGCGCGATGAGGCGCTGGCATTCCTGGAGGGGCATCCGGTGATTCCGGCAGCGCAGGTGATCGCCGAGCAGAACGGCAAGTTGCGGGAACGGATGGCGGCGTTGGCGCGCGAGCATCCGGAATTCCTCGAGGCGCTCAAAGAGCATTACGAAGCAAGCATCCAGCTGAAGGAAGCGCGCGCGGCGTATTTCCGGTAGCGACGGATCGTGGCGCTGCCGGCAACCGGCGTTCCGGCAGCAACTCCGACAACGACAGCGACAGAGAGGAACAAGAGATGAATCACGCCATCGAATCCCGGGTTCGGCTACGGCCGGTCAATCGGCAGGTGCTGGCACCCGCTGGGTGCCTGTTGTTGTTGGCATTGGCCGACGCCGCCGCGCAGCAGCCGGCAACGGTGCCGGCTGCGGTCGCGATGCCACGGCCCACGGCGGAGGAAATCGAGACCGTGCGGCGCGGTTTCGACCAATTCCTCGCCAGCACCGACGTCCGTACCCGCACCCTCGTCACGAAGTATCCGGGCCTGCTCGAAGTGCGGCCGCCGCAGCCGAATTCGGCGATCGTGCCGAACCTCGCGCCGATGTTTCAGGCTAAACACCAGGCGAACCTCGAAGTCGCCGCACAAGGCGATGCGGAGCTGTTGTTCATGGGTGATTCGATCACCGACTTCTGGCGCAATGCCGAAGGCAACTTCGCCGGCAAGGCGATCCTTGAGCAGTATTTCGGCAAATGGCGTATCGCCAATTTCGGCATTGCCGGCGATACCACGCAAGGGGTGCTATACCGGTTACAGCATGGCGAAGGCACGGGCTTCAAACCACGCGCGGTGATGCTGATGATCGGCACCAACAACACCGCTCGCAACAGCGCCGGCGAGATTGCCGAAGGCATCGGCGCCGTGGTACAGGAACTGCGGACGCGTTTTCCGCAGGCGAAAATCCTGCTGCTCGCGGTATTTCCGCGCGGACGTGCCGATGACCCGGTGCGCACGACGATTGCCGAGATCAACGCCACCATCGCCAAGCTGCACGACGGCGAGCAGGTCCATTATCTCGACATCGGCAAGGAGTTCCTCGATGCGCAGGGCAACATCCCGGCCGACGTCATGAGCGACGGACTGCATCCATCGGCCAGGGGCTACGAGTTGTGGGCAAAGGCAGTGATCAAACCGATCACCGCGATGATGGAAGGACGCTAGCCGCTAGACGCTCATCGACACGAACACGCCGGCCTGGTTCAGGAAGCACGCGGTCAGCAGCTTGGCGTGCACGGTGTGCAGCCGGTCGCCGGGTTGCACCTTGACCACCGCGGCCAGGACGTCGAACTCGTCGGAGACAATCCGTACGGTCGTGCCGCCGGCGATGCGGCAGGCGATGAACAGACTGATACCGGTCGGGGACAGGTCACGCAACCTTGCCGCGATGCCGCTCGTTCGCGGTTGCAGATAGACCATCGCCGCATCGTTCTTGCCGACGCGGGTGCCGGTGCGCCGGCCGATCTGCTCCTTGCGGCCGGCAAGGCGATTGGCGATTGGTGCCAGCGGTCCGTCGCAACTGGTGCAGCGCGTGTCCAGCGCAATCACCCGCGGTAGCGCGGCAACGCAGAATGGGCAGGCCGGCACGCGCAGCATTGCTACCGGTGAGGGTTCGGCTCGGGTGTGGCGGGCGGCGCTGCGCGCCTGATCATAGGCACGGCGCCGTTCCGGATGGCTCAGTACCGCATATGCCTCATTGATGCGCGCCGCCGTTTCGTGGTCGCCACCGAGATCCGGATGATGGCGCAGTTTCGTCATCAGACTGCGGTAGCTGGCGACGATGATCTCGTGCGGCGCCTCGGGTTGAACATGCAGGATGCGGTAATAGTTTCTTCGTTCTTGTCTGTTGCCCATCGTGCCCATCCGGATTTTCTGCAGTTGCCTGGCAAGATCGGCTGGCCCGGGTGGCGCCTCGTCAATCACGTCACCGCGGCCGCGATTACCATTGGTAATTGCCGTAAAAGCGGTAGCGGCGCTGATCGCGGATCCTTGACCGGTCGATGGTCGGAATCGCGACTGGCTAGCGCACCGTGAACAGGACCTGATCGACGGCTTGCCCCGTGGCATCGCGCAGCAGCAGCCGATGCGCGCCAGGGCGCGGAGGCCAGAGCAGCGGGCCGTGGGCGGTACCGAGCGCCGTGCCGTCGAGGACGAACTCGAGATCGCTGGCGACGCTTGCGGTGAATGGAACACGTTGCCGGTTGGCGGGGATGTCCGGATCGATGGCGATGACCACCCCGTTCGCCGGACTGGTGATCCGGGGCGGGGCGGCACTGCCGCTCGCGGCGCGGCTGGTCGCGAGTTCGGTGCCGGCGATGAACAGCTCTCGACGCGCCGGCTCGACCGGCGGCTCGAAGCGGACTTCGGCGGCGACCACCTGGACAGGACGCGGCGGTGGTTGGCTGGCCGTGTGCAGGGCGGCCAGGAGCTCCTGCCAGATCGGCGCAGCGCCGCTGACGCCGGAAACATCCCGCATCGAATCACCTTCGAAGTTGCCGACCCAGACCCCGACCACATGGTGCGGCGTGAAGCCGATGCACCAGTTGTCGCGCATGTCCTTGCTGGTGCCGGTCTTGACCGCACTCCAGAACGGTGTCGCCAGCACGTTGTCGACGCCGAAGGTCGGCACGCGCGCACCTCGATCGGCAAGGATATCGACGACGATGGCGGCGGCACCTTCACTCAGGATGCGCCGATCCGGCGGCGGGGCTCCAGCCACGAGGTGCAGTTCCGACCAGAGCCCGCCGCGGGCGAGCGCACGGTACGCCGCGACTTGCTGCCACAGCGTGACCTCGGCCGAGCCGAGCGCCAGCGCGTAACCGTAGTACGCGCCGTCGTGCACGAGGTCGCGGTAGCCGCTCGCGACCAGACGATCGCGAAACGGTTCGACGCCAGTCAGCACCAGCGTGCGCACCGCCGGGATGTTCAGCGAACTCGCCAGCGCGGTGCGGACACTGACGAGTCCAGCAAAACCGCGGTCGTAGTTTTGCGGCAGGTACAGCCCGGAGGCGGTGTTGAGATTGAGTGGCGAATCGTCGAGCAGCGAAGCCGCGGTCAGATAGCCGCGTTCGAGCGCGAGACCGTAGAGGAACGGCTTCAGCGTCGAACCGGCCTGGCGCCGCGCACGCACACCATCGACGTGAGGCGCGGTCGAGGTCGCGTGGTTGGCGCCGACGTAGGCGCGGATCGCGCCGGTCGCGACGTCGGCGATCAGCACCGCGCCATCGCGCATGTTGCTCGTGGCGTCGCGGCCGACATGGCGGGCCAGCGTCGCGATGGCGAATTGCTGGAGATCGCGATCGAGGGTCGTCGTTACCTCGCTATCGGCAGTGTCGATCAGGGTTGCGGCAAGATGGGATGCGAGGCCTTCTTGCTCGGCCAGATGCCGCGTGGCGAAGACCTCGGCCGCAAGTCGTTCGAGCTCATCGCAAGACGTTGCACGATCGAGTGCACAGGCGCGTGCCGCGACCTCGGTCGGCGCCGCGGTGGGTGCCGGCAGCAGCGCCGCGAGCAGCAGGCTTTCTGATCGGGTCAGGCCGGCCGGGGCCTTGCCGAACAGCAAGCGTGCGGCGGCATCGAGGCCGACGAGATCACCACGAAAGCCGAGCCGATTGAGATAGGTCTCGAGAATCTCGTCCTTCGACCAGGTCCGTTCCAGGGCCAGCGCGGCCCGCATCTGCCGGAGCTTGTAACGGCTGCGTGACGTGTTCTTGCGCAACGATGGATCGAGCAGCACCGCGAGCTGCATCGTGATGGTGCTCGCGCCGCGCCGCTTGCCGCGCAGCAACTGATCGCGCAAGGCACCGCCGACGGCCAGCCAATCGACGCCATGATGATCTGCGAAGCGCCGATCCTCGGCCTCGACGATCACCTGGCGCAGTGCCGGCGAGATGGCGGCAGAGGGGATCCACTGCAGTCGTCTCGTGCCGAGTTCGATGCGGCGACGATCGAGCGGGCGGCCGTCGCGAGCCAGCAGCAGTCCGTCTGACGATCGCCAGCTCGCGCGGACGGCGTCGTAATTCGGCAGGGCGTTGGGTGAGCTGAACCAGGCGAAGGCGAGCGCGGCCAGCAGCGCGCCTGCCGCGACGCCGCTGGCGATGGCGCGGCGCATCAGCGTCCGGCCGCCACCGTCAGCGGGTCGTTCGGCAGCTCACCGAAGACCTCCGGTGCATACATCGCCTCGACCCGCGTCGGCGGTAACGCGAACGTGCCGGGGTTGTTCAGCCGCACCGTGTATTCGACCGACCACGTACCCTTCGGCACGAAGCGGTAGTAGGCACGATACGCATCGGCGCGCCGTTCCTGGAACGTGGGCCAGCTCCAGCCGCGTTGCTGTTCATCGCGCCGCGCCAGAGTCGATTGGCCGCCAAGGCCGCTGCCGAGGATGCTCGCACCGGCCGGGATCGGATCATCGACGACCACCCAGGTCATGTCGCTTTGCGCTTCGATCTCGATTTGCACGCGCAGCAGGTCGCCGCGGCTCCAGCGATCGGGCACCCGCTGTTCGACGGGACTGAGCGTGCGCGTGATGCGATAGCCGCTGGTGAGTGGCTGGCGCAGCGATACCGCCGCGCTGGCCCGCAGCAGTGCCCAGGGTGTGCCGGTGCCTTGATGCGCGACCTCGACCGTGGCCGGTGCATCGCTCCAGGCGAAGGTGGCCGCAGTCACGGGCGCCGCGGAATTCCAGTCGGTGCGATGCGTCTGCCCGGCCAGGCTCGCCTGCGTCACGCCGGTGACGCGCTCCGCTTCGAAGGCGGTGCTGAACTGTTCGAGGGCGAGCATTCCCCAGGCGTTGGCGACCGTGGTATTCCAGTGTCCGCGCACCTGCCGGCCAAGCAGACCACGCAGCAGGCGGGGCAGATCGTCGTGGGAGCGTGGATCCCGCAGCAGCAGACTGAGCGCGCGCGCGGCATTGGCATCGGTCGAGACCATCAGCCACCACAGCGCGTCGCTGCGCTCGGTCGCCAGCGTCAGCGTCGTGCCGCGAAAAACGAACCGGGCGCGCAGGATCCGCACTGCCTCATCGAGCCGCTGCTGCCGCAGATTGATGCCAGGCAGACGCTGCAGGATGGTGATCCAGTCGAGCAGTGCCGAGGTTGGCCACAGGTTCGGTTCGATGGTCAGCGCATCGAGCAGGTCCGGGCGCGCGGCGGCATGACGCGCGAGCGCGGCAATCGCCGCGAGTTTGCGCAGGGCGAGGTCATTGCTCGGCAGCGCCGATCGACGCGACAGTCTGCCGGAGACGAAGGCATTCAGCGCGTCCAGCATCCGCCGCCGCGACTCTTCCGGAATTTCCCAACCGGCCTCGTCGGCGATCGCCAGCACGTAACTGGTCAGCGTGTCCTCGCCGCTGAGCTGTGCGCTCGGGAAGTACTTCAGCAGACCGTCGCCGTCGAAGTAGGACGGCAGTCGGTTCATCCAGTTCCGCCAGAGTTCGGCATCGCGCAACCCGACCGCTTTCGACAACACCTGTTCCAGGCAGATATAGGGATACGCGCGCAGATAGCGCAGAACCCCCTCCTGCGCACCATCGGTCAGCTTCGGCAGCAGCGACAGTTCGATACCGCCCCGGCCGGGGAGCGCATCGGCCGGCCGCGCGATCGGCACGGTCAACGCCGCATCGAGCGGCGCGATGGTCGCCTGCAGCACGCGCACCGGCACCGCCGGCACGACCTGTTGGCGTGTGCGCAGGCGATCGCCGGCACCGTCGTTGGTGCCGTTGCTGGTGGTCGCCTGAATGTCCCAGTCGATGGCGGCAATACCGGCGGGCACCGGCACCCGCCAGATGACGTCACGCGCCGCACCGGGTTCGAGCGCGATCCGTTGCGGTGCGAGCGGTGCAGCGAGACCCGACGCGGCGGCGGTGATGGCGACTGCCAGCGCCTTCTTGCTCGCATTGCGCACCGTGACGGTGGCATCGAACGCGTCGCCCTCGCGAACCAATGACGGCAGCCCGGACAGCAGCATCAGATCCTGCCTCGTCGTCACCGCGGCGCTGCCGCTGCCGAACAGGTGGGCACCGGCACTGGCGATGGCGACGATGCGAAAGCCGGTCAGCGAGTCGTTGAGCGGCGCCGTGACGGTCGCTTCGCCGCGTGCGTCGAGCACGACGCGGCCGTGCCACGCCAGCAGCGTATCGAACAGCTCACGTGCCGGATTGCGACCGCCACCGCCGCCCGACGGCAGCGCCTTGCGGCCGTAATGACGCTTTCCGACCACCTGCATCTGCGCGGTCGCGGTCCAGACTTCGAGGCCGCGCCGGCCCATCATCTCCTCCAGCAATGCCCAGCTCCGGTTGGGCGCAAGCTCCAGCAGGCCTTCGTCGACCACGGCCAACGCCACCTCGGCGCCGGCGGGCAGCGCCGCGCCATCGGCGCGCCTGGCCTTGACCCTGACCTGCATCTGCTCGCGGATCCGGTAGACGCTCCGATCCGGCATCACCTTGACATCGATCCGATTCGGATCCCAGCCGACGCGAATCGCCGCGGCACCAAGCCGGTAGGCTGGCTTCGACAGATCGATCAAGGCCGTCGGCAGGCCGCCGTCGATTGTTCCGGGGTCTGCTTTGCCCGCGCCACGGGCCGTATCGGCCTTGCGGCTCGCGGTGTCAGCGATTCGGCCACGCAGCGCGAGTACCGAGACATATACATTCGGCGCGTACTCCGGCTTGATCGGGACCCGGATCACCGGATCGCGGCCGCGCAGCGTCGTGACGAAGCTCTCGATGACACCTTCCCGCTCGACGGTGACGAGCGCGGTCGCCTCGCGAAACGGCAGCTTCACCTGGAATTTCGCGACCTCACCGGCGCCGTACTCAGGGCGTTCCGGCAGCAGATCCATGCGGTCGGTGTCGCTCGATCCTTGCCAGACATCGTCATCGCCGGCGAGCCAGACGCCAGCCGTCGCGCCAACCCGGTGGCCGGCGCGATCGGTGGTCGCCGCACGGGCCAGCAATTCGCCGGAAACGGGAGAGGCGAGGTCGCAGGTGAACACTCCTTGAGCGTTGGTGCGGCCGGAGCAGGTGGCATCGAGTGGCTGCGTTTCGATGAAGTTCTCGTAACCATAGAAGCCGCCGAGCAAGCGTTTGCGATAGCCGTAACGCTGCCGGCTGTAGAGCTGCAAGGAGATTTCCTGCTTCGCGACCGGTTTGCCGGCAAGGTCGAGCACGACCACCCGAGTCTGCACCTGTCGGGTGCCATCGTTGCGAGGATCGGCTTGAATGCCGACGGCGAGCGCCGCGGGATGCAGCGCGACGCGACCGACCGTGGTCAGGATCTCGCCGTTGCTATCGGGATAATCGAGTTCGGCGATCAGTTGCTCCGGTTGCTCGATCGGGTCGATCGGCAGCTCGATGCGCGCCGCGCCGTCGCGATCGAGCGTCAACGGCCGCGCCTCGACGCGTTCCAGTGTTGTTGCCGGATCCGCCTCGAAGTCGAAGCCGTAGTCGATCGGCTCGCGACCGGGGACGATACGTCGATCGGTGAAGTTGTAGCTTGCGTAAGCGGTGAACGAGACGGGGTTCGGGCGGCGCGAAAACCGCAGCGTGACCGGCAGGCCGGAGGCGCCACCGCCGGACAGATAATTTACCTGGAAGTCGAGCGTCACGGTGCTCGGGCGCACCTGTGGTGCCGCCGGACCCTGGACCAAGGCGCGCAGCGCCGGCACGCGAAACTGCTGCACCTGGAACTGACCGGCGGCGTGGTCCCGTTCACCGAGTCGGATACTGATCGTGTACGCGCCGAGCTTCGCGCCCTCTGGGATCTGCCAGTGTTGAAGTGCGGTGCCATTGGCGTCGAAATCGACGGTACTTCGGTAGGAGTCGTCGCTGCCGAGATGGCGGATCGTGACCGTCGCGGTCTCGCCTCGTGCCGCGGTGTCGAAACCGGCCATCACCCTGCGGCGCACGAAGTGCTTCATCGCCACCCGTTCGCCGGCGCGAAACAGCGGGCGATCCAGCACGGTGTGAATCGCCAGTTCGTTATCGCCGCGGCCGGTCGGCAGGCGGAACTGGTACGGCTCGATGCCGTCGTTCCAGGTGGACAGCGTGAAGCCAATATCCTCGCCGACACGGGCGCTGGCGAGATAAATCGGATTGCGCGTGTTGCGGCCGCAATAGCCGTAGCCGTCGGGCTCGGTCAGCAGGTTCGGCCCGACGGTGACCACGCCCTGCTGGTCGCTGCGGCCGCTGAACAGATTTGCCCCGGTGCAGACGTTGGTGAGCCGCACTTCGGCATCGGCGACCGGCATGCCGCTGTCGAGCCGGGTCACCCAGATCAGCGAGCGCTCGCGACCCCATTTGAAATGGACCGCAAGGTTGGTGACCAGCGCCAGCGTGTGGACGTAGTAAACAGATGATTCACCGTTCAACGCGGCGCCAAGCCGCGGGCTGGCCAGTTCGACGACATAGAACCCCGGCTCGCCGAGCGGAATACCGATGACTTCCGCTTCGCGCCCGTCCGTCGGCACGGGCAGAGCGAACGAGGTTGCCGCGTCACCGTCGCGCAGCACCGCCTGCCCACGGCGCGGGGTGGCAGCGGTCACGCCGGCACCGCTTGGTACCGGTTGCCCGAAGCGATCCCGGCGGCTGCCGTCGAACCAGCGTGCGAGTGCGGCTGGGTCGCTGGCAACCCGCAGCTTGCGGCCAGGAACGAAGCGGGGCGTGTCCGGGCCGTCGAGATTGCGCACCGTGACCGGCAGCACGCCGCCCTCACTCGCTTCGAGGATGCCGAACTCGGCCGCAAACTTCGCCAACGGCGGAAACGCGTCGGTCGTGAAAGCCAGCGGAAAGCGTGCGGCATTGTCGAGCGGGCGGCCGGCGTCGTCGCGCAGATCGGCGGGCAGATGCAGTTCGAGACGACCGGAATCGACATGGCTTGGCGCGAACGTGAGCATCTCGAGCAGCGGGCTTGCTTCATCATTGGCGCGCGGTTCGAGCACGAGACCGTTCGGGCCGTGGAGCCGCGCGGCGAGCGCCGCGGCGCGTGGCACCGGCGCGGTGAAACGAACGCGAATCGCGGACAACGGCAGACAACCGGCATCGGCCTGGGCGCGTTCGCAATCGAGCGTCGCGCGAAACGCCGGCCGGGTGCGAAACGCGAGCGTCTGCGCGGCGGTCGTGGCGATGCCGCCAGGTGCCGCGATGCCCGCACCCCAGATCAAATGCACCTCGGTATCCGGCGGCAGCGGCCGCGCGCAGGACAGGACCGTCAGCGATTGCTCGGCCTGCTCGACGCTGCGATCGCGAACGCCGAGTTGCGTCCGCAGGCCATCGGCCCAGAGGATCGACCAATACGAATGACCGAGCTGGCGGCGCTGCGCGAGCACCGCATCGCGCGCATCGCCTGCCAGCACCTGGACCGGGATGCGCTCGGCGAGATCGGCCAGCTTGCAATAGGCATGCTCCTGCACCGAAGCAGCGGTGGCTGGGGCGTTGGTGGCGAGGATGAAGGTCTGCGACTCATCGATGCGCTGCCACTGCTCCGCGGCTGGCAACGAGGCACGTACCGCCGGGCCACCGGTATTGAAGTGGAATTCACGCGGGCCGCCGAGCGGGATGCCGTCGCGCGTGGTGAGTCCTTCACGCAGCGTGAACACGCAGCCGATGCCGCCCGGCAGATCGGTATCGAAATCGAATACCCAGTTGCGGCTGTCGATCCAGGAACCGCGCCCCGGCACGGCGCAATCGATCGCGAATGGATCGCTCGTCCGTGGATCGCCGAACGCGGTCATTGTCGCCGAGAAGCGCACCGCGACCTGGCGCACCTCGCGGATGGTGCCGTCGGGCAAAAATGACTCGACCCGCGGTGGCGTTTGTGCCACGGCGATCGGGAACAGCAGAAGCAGCGGCCAGGCGAGGGCGGGGCGAACACCGAGACGGCGATTGGGCCAGGCGACAGCGGGCGTGCGGTTGGCCATGAATCCCTCCTGGTGGCGGCGTAGGGGAAACGGCCGCGTACTATTTTCTGGGGCCTTGCAGCGCTGCATTGTGTCACAGCGCGGCGGCTCGATTGGAGACCATCACGACTGCGTCGCGGGCAAGGCCCTGGCGACGAATTGACTCTCGGGAATATTTCCCTGGGTCCCTGAGAGAGTGGCTTACGGCATCGAACGGAGTGTTGGGATTCCAGGCAGCAAGGAAACGTATCTCATTGAATGGATGAACAAAAACCATTGAACCTGCATGAGATTCGAGCAGGCTTGTCGGGCCTCAAGCCGCTGCGTACGCTGTGTCTACCGCGAGTTCATGACAGGCCGCGGGCGGGAACAGGCCTTTCGGGGCCCGTTCTCAACGACAGGGCAGGGATGCCCGTGATCAAAGGCACAAACGGGGACAGGGAGGTCCTGCCGATGGTCGAGGAGGCCGCGCCACTGCGGCCTCCTCTTTAACCTCAACCGCTGCTGACCTCGCTCGCACGTCGTCCCGAGGTCGTTCGCGAGATGCAACTGCAACCGTGGTCCGCTGTGATGCGGTCAGGCGGTCGCCGGAGCGATGGCGGACCGCATCACTCTCCGGTTTCGAGGTACTGGAGCTTGTTTTCCACACCCTTCCACTGGTCCGCGTCTTCCATCGGTTCCTGCATCTCGGTGATGGTCGGCCACTTCTTCGCGTACTTTGCGTTCAACTCGCGGAATTGCTTTTCGTGGTCGTTCAAATCTTCGGCCGACTTGATCGCCTGAACCGGGCATTCCGCCTCGCACAGTGTGCAGTCGATGCATTCGTCGGGGTCGATGGCCAACATGTTTGGCCCCTCATGGAAACAATCGACCGGGCAGACTTCAACACAATCGGTGAACTTGCAGCGAATGCATTTTTCGGTGACGACGAAAGCCATAAAATAATCCGTAGTTGGGTTGAAAAGGGCGCCATTATAGCGGCAGCGCCCAAGCCGTCCAACGGTGGCAGCAGAGTCGCGGAATCAGGAATCCCGTAACTCCAGCAAGCGATAGATCGTGTCCAGCGCCTCGCGCGGCGTCAGGCGATCCGGCTCGATGGCGTCGAGTGCGGCGCGCAGGCGTGCATTCGGGTCGACCGCTGGCGCGGCGCGTGGCGGCGGCGAGCCCATGTGCTCAAGGCGGTCGAGCCGGCGTCGTGCCTCGTCGACTACTTCGGCTGGCACGCCCGCGAGCGCGGCGACCTGAATGCCGTAGCTGCGATCGGCTGGGCCTTCGCCGACGCGATGCAGGAACACGATGTCGTGGCCTTCCTCGATCGCTTCCATCCGGACGTTGGCAACGCCGCCCAAATCATCGGCAAGTGCCGTCAGCTCGAAGTAATGGGTCGCGAACAGCGTGTAGCAGCGGACTGCGCCCGCGAGCTCGCGGGCGACCGCCCAGGCCAGCGCCAGGCCATCGTAGGTGCTCGTGCCGCGACCGATCTCATCGATCAGGACCAGTGATTGCGGCGTGGCGTGGCGCAGGATGTAGGCGGTTTCGGTCATCTCCTGCATGAAGGTCGATTGGCCGCGCGCCAGGTCGTCGGCCGCGCCGATGCGCGAATGGATTGCGTCGATCGGGCCGAGCAGCGCGCGTTGCGCCGGCACGTGGCTGCCGATGTGCGCCAGGAGCCGGATCAGCGCGGTCTGCCGCATGTAGGTCGACTTGCCGCCCATGTTTGGGCCGGTGATGACCAGCATGCGGCGTTGCTCGGAGAGATCGAGATCGTTGGCGACGAATGGCGTCGCAGACAGTTGCTCGACGACGAGGTGGCGGCCCTGTTCGATCCGCAGCAGCGGCTCGTCGGTGAACTCGGGCGCCACCAGATGCAGACTGTTGGCGCGCTCGGCGAAACAGGCGAGCACATCGAGTTCGGCGAGTGACGCGGCGGTCGTCTGCAAATCCGCCAGCGCGTCCTGCAAGCGGTCCAGTAAATCCTCATACAGCCCGCGCTCGCGCTGCAACGCGCGCTGCTCGGCATTCAGGATCCTGTCTTCATGCGCCTTCAGCGCCGGGGTGATATAGCGCTCGGCGTTCTTCAAGGTTTGCCGGCGGACGTAATCGACCGGTGCCGCGTGCGCCTGGCTGCGTCCGAATTCGATATAGAAACCGTGCACCCGATTGAAGCCGACCTTCAGATTGTTGACGCCGGTGCGGGTGCGTTCCTCGCGCTCGAATCGCGCCAGGAACTCGTCGCCGTGATCGAGCAGGGCGCGCAGTTCGTCGAGTGTCGCATCGTAGCCGGTGCGAAACACGCCACCGTCACGGGCGAGCAGCGGTGGTTGATCGACCAACGCCGCATCGAGCAACGCCCGCGATTCGTCGAGATCCGGCAGCCGGTGACCGAGCAACGCGAGACGCGGCGCGGATGCCTCGCGCAAGCGCTCGCGAATCCCGGGCAGCACCGCCAGCGCGGCCCGCAACCGAACGAGATCGCGCGGGCGGGCGCTGCGCAGGCCGATGCGCGCGGCGATGCGCTCGACGTCGTGAACCTCGCGCAGCAGTTCCTGCAGTTCGGCGAGCGCATGCGGCGAGCGCAACTCGGCGCTGGCGGCGAGCCGTTCGCGCAGTTGCGCGACATCGCGGATCGGACGGCGCAGCCAGCGGCTCAACAGGCGGCCGCCCATCGGTGTGACCGTCGTGTCGAGCACGCCCAGCAGGCTCGGCATGGCGTCGCCCGACAGGCTGCGGGTCAGTTCCAGGTTGCGCCGGGTCGCGGCGTCGATGCGAACGCCCTCCCGTTCCTGCTCGACGGTCAGCAAGCGCAGATGCGGCAACGCGGCGCGCTGCGTGTCCTGGCAATAACGCAGCAGGCAGCCGGCCGCGCCGATCGCAGCGCTCATCTCGGCGCAGCCGAAGCCGCGCAGATCGCGGACGCCGAACTGGGTAGTCAGCAATCGGGTCGCGGCGCGTACATCGAAGTGCCAACCGGGTCGGCGCGTGAGGGTGCAGGCCGGACGCTCCGGAAGCAACGCGGTGGCATCCTCGGCAATGAGTATCTCGGCCGGTTGCAGGCGCACGAATTCGCCATGCAGAGCGGAGGGGCATTCGACTTCGAGCACGGTGCAGCGCCCCGCGGCCAGATCGAGCGCGGCGATCCCGTAGCGTTTGCCGACGGCATGCACCGCGACCAGCAGGGTGTCCTGGCGGTCGTCGAGCAGACCTTCGTCGGTGACGGTGCCGGGCGTCAGGATCCGGGTCACCTTGCGTTCGACCGGTCCCTTCGAGGTCGCCGGGTCGCCGATCTGATCGCAGATCGCGACCGATTCGCCGAGCCGAAGCAGGCGCGTCAGATACGATTCCACCGCATGGAAGGGCACGCCGGCCATCGGGATCGGCGCGCCGGCACTGGCGCCGCGACTGGTCAGCACGATGTCGAGCAACGCCGCCGCCCGTCGCGCGTCGTCGTAGAACAGCTCGTAGAAATCCCCCATGCGGTAGAACAGCAGCATGTCGGGAAAATCCGCCTTGATGCCCAGGTACTGGCGCATCATCGGCGTGTGTTGACTGTGTGCCGTATCGTCCAAGGTCAGTGTCGCAGCGGGTGATCAAGCGCGCAGGAGCGGGTGTCGTCGCCGGCCGGCACACGATAGTGCATCGAGCGACGCGGCGTAAAGAAAGCCGTTGCCGGAACGACGCAATGGCCGACCGAGTCGCGCTTCTGCCTCCCGACAGGCTTGAAATCCTGGCCGGTCGCCCCCATCTCCGCCAACTGGAATCGCTTATCGCTTGGAGAGAATACCGAACATGGTCACGACCAGTAATCGAGAAACACGGGGCTTTCAATCGGAAATCAGGCAGCTGCTGCACCTGATGATCCATTCGCTGTACAGCAACGAGGAGATCTTTCTCCGCGAACTGATCTCCAACGCTGCGGACGCGATCGACAAACTGAAATTTGCGGCGTTGTCGAACGAGGCGCTGTACGAAGGCCAGGCCGACCTGCGCATCGAAATCGAATTCGACGAGAAAAAGCACACCATCACGGTGCGCGACAACGGCATCGGCATGAGCCGCGATGAAGTGATCGAACATCTCGGCACGATCGCGAAATCGGGCACCAAGGAATTCTTCGCCGGGTTGACCGGCGATGCCCGGCAGGACGCGCAGTTGATCGGCCAGTTCGGCGTCGGCTTCTATTCGTCGTTCATCGTTGCCGACAAGGTCACGGTGCTGACCCGCAAGGCCGGGCTGGAGCCAGCCGCAGGCGTGCGCTGGGAATCGAGCGGCGAAGGCGAGTTTACCGTCGAATCGTTGCCGATCGAAACCCGCGGCACCGAGGTCACGCTGCATTTGCGGAAGGAGGCGCGGGACTTCGCCGACGCCCATCGGCTGCGGCGGATCGTCAAGCAGTATTCCGATCACATTGCCATCCCGATCCGGATGAAACCCGTCTCCGGCGAGGGCGAGTTCGAGACGGTCAACACGGCGACCGCATTGTGGACACGCAACAAGAAGGACATCAGCGATGACGAATATCGCGAGTTCTATCGTCACGTCGCGCACGACTTCGAGGATCCGCTGAGCTGGGCGCACAACCGCGTCGAAGGCAAGCTGGATTACACGATGTTGCTGTATCTGCCGAAGCGTGCCCCGTTCGATCTCTGGGATCGACAGGCCAAGCACGGCGGCCTCAAGCTGTATGTGCAGCGCGTGTTCGTGCTCGAGAGTTCCGAGGAACTGCTGCCGCGCTACCTGCGTTTCGTCCGCGGCGTGATCGATACCAACGATCTGCCGCTGAACGTGTCGCGCGAGCTGCTGCAACGCAACAAGGCGATCGACACGATCCGCGGTGCGGCGGTGAAGAAAGTGCTCGGCCTGATCGAGAAGCTCGCCAAAGGTGAGGAGTATCCGGCCTTCTGGAAGGCGTTCGGCACGTTACTGAAGGAAGGCGTGGTCGAGGACGACGAACAACGCGGCAGGCTCGCCGAGTTGCTGCGGTTTTCCAGCACCCGGGAAGACAAGGCCGAGCCGGATGTGTCGCTGCCGGCCTATGTCGAGCGGATGCAGCCGGGGCAGAAGGGGATCTACTACCTCATCGCCGACGGCTTCACGACGGCGAAGAGCAGCCCGCACCTCGAGGCGTTCCGGGCGAAGAACATCGAAGTGCTGCTGCTGTCCGAACCGATCGACGAATGGCTGGTGACGCACCTGCACGAGTACGCCGACAAGCCTTTGCTTTCGGCGACCCGTGGCACGCTCGAACTCGACGAAGCGGAGGGCGAGAAGAAGGACGCGACTGAAGGCGCGGACGCGGAACACGGCGAACTCGTTGCGCGCATCAAGCAGGCACTGGCAACGAAGGTCAAGGACGTGCGGGTCAGCAAGCGGCTGACCAGTTCGCCGGCGTGCCTGGTCGCCGACGATTACGCGATGAGCGCGAACCTGGAGCGGATCCTCAAGGCCGCAGGGCAAAGCGTCGAACCGGCGAAACGCATTCTCGAAATCAACCCGAAGCATCCGATCGTGACGCGGCTCGCCGGCATCACCGCCGACGAACAGGTTGCGTTCTGGTCCGAGATCCTGCTGGGTCAGGCGGTGCTCGCCGAAGGCGGCAAGCTGGACGATCCGGCGGCATTCGTTGCACGGTTGAACGAAGCGCTGGGTGAACTGGCCGGTCCGAGTGCCGGCTGAGCGCGGCGCCAGCAGCGCGCGGCAACTGGTCCGCTGGGCCGAGCGCGAGCTGAAGCGCCACGATCTCTGTTACGGCCACGGCACCGACAGCGCCGCCGACGAGGCGGCGTTCCTGGTGCTGCATGGCTGCGGTCTCGAATTCGATTGCCCGGAAGCGGCGCTCGATGCGCCGCTCGACGCGGCGACCGTCGCGCGCACGCGCGCGCTGGTCGCGAGACGCATCGAAACCCGTCAGCCCGCGGCCTATCTGACCGGCCGGATGTGGTTCGCCGGTCACGAGTTCGAGGTCGACTCGCGCGTGCTGGTGCCGCGTTCGCCGATCGCCGAATTGATCCTGGAACGGTTCGAGCCGTGGCTCGAGCCGAGCCGGGTGCGGCGCATTCTCGATGTCGGTACCGGCAGCGGCTGCATCGCCATCGCCTGCGCCCTGGCATTCCCCGACGCGCGGGTCGATGCGGTCGAGGTCGATGCCGGAGCGCTCGAACTCGCGCGGCGCAATGTCCAGCGGCATCGCCTCGGACGGCGGGTTCGGTTGATCCGTGCTGATCTGCTGCCGCCGGGCCGGCTGCGCTATGACCTCATCGTCAGCAATCCACCGTATGTGCCGACCGCACTGGTCGACGAGAGTCCCGCCGAGTATCAGGCCGAACCTCGGCTCGGCCTCGATGGCGGTGTCGATGGACTCGATTGCGTGCGCCGGCTGCTCGATGCGGCGCCGGCGCGGCTCGCACCGAACGGCATCCTGCTGGTTGAAGTCGGCGTCGCGCAGCAAGCGATGGAGCAGCAATATCCGCACCTGCCGCTGACCTGGATCGAGTTCGCGCATGGCGGCGATGGCGTGTTCCTGATCAGTCGCGAAGACCTGGTCGAGGCGCGTTCCATGGCGGCCGGCCAGGCTGGTCGATAGAATAGGCCCATGTCCGGAAACACGTTTGGTATCTCCTTCACGGTGACCACCTGCGGCGAGAGCCACGGGCCCGGTTATTTCTGCATCGTCGATGGTTGTCCGCCCGGCATGGTTCTCAGCGAAGCGGATATCCAGCCCGACCTCGATCGACGCCGCCCCGGAACCTCCCGGCACACGACGCAGCGGCGCGAGGAGGATCGGGTCCGGATCATGTCCGGAGTGTTCGAGGGGCGCACCACCGGCACGCCGATCGGCCTCGCCATCGACAACACCGATGCGAAGTCGAAGGACTACGGAGAGATCGCGACCAAGTATCGACCGGGCCACGCCGATTACGTCTATGACCAGAAATACGGCGGTCGCGACTACCGTGGCGGTGGCCGCGCGTCGGCCCGCGAGACGATGCTGCGCGTCGCCGCCGGTGCCATCGCCAGGAAGTATCTGCGCGAGCGCTTCGGGACCCGCATCCGCGGTCATCTCGCGCAACTCGGGCCGATCGTGCTCGATTGCGTCGCTCCGGAAACGGTCGATGCCAATCCGTTCTTCTGTCCCGACCCGTCGCGGCTCGCCGAACTCGAACGCTTCATGGACGAGTTGCGCCGGTCCGGTGATTCCATCGGCGCGCGGATCGAGATCATCGCGCAGGCAGTACCCGTCGGGCTTGGCGAGCCGGTGTTCGATCGACTCGATGCCGATATCGCCAAGGCGATGATGGGCATCAATGCGGTCAAGGCCGTCGCGATCGGTGATGGCTTCGAGGTCGTCACGCAGCGTGGCACCGAACACCGCGACGAGATGCGCCATGACGGCTTTCGGTCGAACCACGCGGGCGGCATCCTCGGCGGGATCAGCACCGGTCAGGACCTTCGCGTCAGCATCGCACTGAAACCGACCTCGAGCATCCGCCTCAGCGGCCGCACCATCGATCGCACCGGTGCCGATACCGAGATCGTGACCCATGGCCGCCACGACCCCTGCGTCGGCATCCGCGCCACGCCGATCGCCGAGGCGATCCTGGCACTGGTGCTGATGGACCACGCGCTGCGCCATCGCGCGCAGAACGCCGACGTCCAGCCGCCGTGCCCGCCGATTCCGCCAGAACGAAGATAAATAGAAAAACTTTTTCGAGCCCCCGTGCCGGGCGGATCTGGTCGATGCGTGGCGCAATCGATCGAACGCATCTTGCAGGTCTCTTGCATCGCGCCTCCATACTTGCCGAGGACCCGCCGCGATTTTCGACTGCCTTGTTACGGCGGCGAGAGTGCGTGGCAGCGCATCGACGATACGGTGCATGTCAACATACTTTACACCCTGGGGTGCGCTCGCCTCGAACAGCCATAAATATCTTATAAATAACAATAAGATGCAGGAACGGCTCTGATATTGCATTAAATATCTTAGCCACGGGTGTCGTCGTTCGGCTTCGTGCCCAATCGTGTCTCGGCCTGTTTTATTTGGCTGGATCGCCCACTTGGGTATGCGTGGACAACTTTCACTTTCTCGGCGAGCCATGCCTAGCCTTCGAACGATGCGTGCAGTTCTTCAGAAGAGCGGAATGCATGGTTGATCAGGTTTGAGTCAAGTATTCGTAGGGTCTACCAGGAGATTTGCAATGAAATATAAGAAAAGCAGTCTGGTCGCCATGGCCGGAATTGGCGGTGTGCTATCCGCGCCAGCGTTTGCAACGACCATCCTCTTCAACGATTTTTCGAGCGTTACCGGTTTGCAGCTCAACGGCGCCGCCGCGCAGGTCAGCAATGTGCTGCGACTCACGCCGGCTACCACCGGACAAAGCGGTTCCGCGTTTTCCACCGCGGCGGTGTCGCTGGCTGCGAATGCGTCGTTCAGCAGCGCGTTCAAGTTCCGGATTACGCAGTCGGGTGGTATCTGTGACACCGATGGTTGTGGAGCCGATGGCATCGTGTTTGCCGTGCAAACGGTCGCCAATACGGCTGGAGGTTCCGGCGGAGGCATTGGTTATTCAGGTTTGCTGAAAAGCGTTGGTATCGAATTCGATACCTGGAACAACGGGTCGTGGGATGACAACGATGGCAACCACGTCGGGATCGATATCAATGGCTCGGTCGATTCCGACCCACAAATCCATGTCGCGACGCGAATGAACAACGATGTCGTGTGGAGCGCGTGGGTGGATTACGACGGCAGCACGGACAATCTCGAAGTGCGTTTGGCCGAGGGGCAATCGGCTGTTCGCCCGGCAGCCGCACTGTTCGCCAAGACGGTCGACCTGACCGTGCCGCTCGAGACCACGGACGTCTTTGTCGGTTTTACCGCTGGAACCGGATCCGCTTACGGTAACCACGACATCCTGGCGTGGGAGTTCCGATCTTCTTTCCAGCCGATCGACGACATCGGTGGTGGACAGGCTCCGGAGCCGGCCTCGTTAAGCCTGCTGGCGCTGGCAATGGCCGGCCTTGGCATTGCCCGCCGCAAGCGGGGCTGATCGAAATACGGTTTTCTTAAGGTTCGCGAGCAGGGCCGGTTTCAAACCGACCCTGCTCGCGTCTGCGCGGTGTTACGGCGTTGCGGATTCCTCGTCGAGGTCCAGCAGCGGCGGATTGCCATCGTGGATCTGATACAGGCGTTGCTGCCGGTAGGCTTCGCGGACGTAGATATACGGATCGATCGCGGCGACTTCCATCGCCTCGGTCTCATCGAGCAATTCCGAGCGTTGATTCACCAGTTCGACCAGGAGCAATGGCCAGCGCAGCGAGACGGACATGTAGTTGAACAGGTTCAACGCCTGGCGGCCGGCGATGTCCGGGACATCACGGATCGAGTTGGGGCCGACCATGGGCAGGACCAGATAGGCACCTTCGCCGGCACCCCACACCCCAAGCGTCTGTCCGAGGTCCTCGTCATGCGCCACCAGGCCCAGGCCGGTCGCGGGGTCGAACAGGCCAGCAATGCCGATCGTGCTGTTGACCACGAGGCGCCCGAGGTCCTGCATGAACCAACGCGGCTTGCCTTGCAGCAGGTCGTTGGCGATCACGTTCAGGTAGCCGAGATTCGCGAAGAAATTGGTGACACCGGTGCGCAGTGGTGCCGGCGTCACGGCGCGATAGACCTTGGCCATCGGCACCATCAGCGCGCGATCGAGCGAATCATTGAAACGATACAGCGGACGATTGACCGGCTCGAAAGGATCTCCGGGCGATCGTGCAGTCGTGGCACAGGCGCCGAGATGCAGCGCCAGCAGGCAGACCAGCAGGCGCGCAGCGGTGCGCGGGCCGCGGGCATCAGCCATGGGCGAGCTGACGGATCTTGTCGTCGAGCTTGTCCAGCAAGGCGTCGAAACCCTGGCTTGCGATCACGGCGCCGTACTCGGCACGCTTCAGGGCGATGTCGCTGACCCCCTGCGCCAGCACGTTGACGATGCGCCAGTCGGGACCGCGCAACACGTAGTCGAGCCGGACCGCTTCGGTGGCGCTGTGGAGTTGCGCGTGGACGATGACGGAACTTGCCTGGCGTTCGCTGCCGCCGGCCGCGAACGTTTCGCCGCCGTAGCTCGAAAAATTGCTGGCATAGGTCGCGATGGTGAGCGCGGCAAAGCGATCCATGAACCCGCCTCGCTGTTGCTCCGTCAGGGTTGCCCAATGCGTGCCCAGCACGATGCGGCTGATGGTCGCGAAGTCGAAGGTCGCGTTGACGATTGGCGCGAGCAGTTCGCGCCGGCCGGCATGGCCCAGCTCCGTGCCGCCCTGCATCGCCTGGAGCAGTCCCGCGTGCAATCGTTCGACCACGGCGATCGCGGCGGCATCATCGTCGGCGGCGGCAGGTCGGAACGACAGCGACAGCAGCGCCGCGCAGCAGCAGAGAAATCCACATCGGCGGAGTGAAATCGAGCGATTCATCGGGTTGTCTCAGGTGGCATCGGCGCGGCGATAGGAGCGGCCTTTCCAGCGCGAGCGTTCGCCTCGCCAATAACGCATGGCCGAGGTCCAGCACATCGCAAGATACAGGCAAGCGGCGACTGGCAAGCCGAGGACCCAACCGGGGTGCAGATGGTAATAGCGGACCGTTGGGGTGAACGAAACAAGCATCGCAAGCAATGCGAGCGCGGCACACATCACCGTGTTGGGGTGCGTCGCGAACAGCCCGAACACGGGCGCGACGAACAGCGCCAGCATCAGCATCGTGCACAACGCCAACAGGGCAGGTGAGTAACGCAACTGGGTGTAGGCGGTCCGCGCAACCATGTTCCAGATCCCGGCGAGATCACCATAGGGACGAACCGCAATCGCGTCATGACTCAGGCCGATCCAGATGCGGCCACCGTCCTGCTTGATGAGCCGTGCGAGCGTGCAATCATCGATCAAGGCATCGCGCAGCGCGCCGAACCCGCCAATGCGACGCAAGCGCTCGGTCCGGATCAGGATGCAACCGCCGGCGGCGGCCGCGATCTTCGCTTCCGTCCGGTTGGCCAGCGCGAAGGGATACAGCAGCTTGAAGAAGTAGACGAACGGCGGCAGCAGCAGCTTTTCCCAAAAACCCGCCATGTGCAGGCGCGCCATGAGCGACACCAGATCCCGCCGGTCGTTATCCGCCTTGTCACACAGGGCGGCGACCGTGCCAGGACGCAGCTCGATGTCGGCATCGAGCAGGAGCACGCGCTCGGTCGTCACCTGCTCCAGACCCTGCTGCAATGCCCAGAGCTTGCCGGACCAGCCAGGCGGGGGCGTCGTTCCGGAAAGGATAGTCAGCTTCGCGATGCCAAGACGTGCGGCGACGTCGCCCGTGCCATCGTCACTCTGATCGTCGATCAGCAGAATGCTGTCAATCTCGGGTTGATCGGCGAGTGCGGTCAGGACTCGGCCGATCTGCGCGGCTTCATTGCGGGCTGGCAACAGCGCCGTGATCGACGCGGTCGTGGTCGGTGCGGCCGCCGCGGCGTCGAGCGACTCGCGGGTGCGCCAGGGTTGCCAGGGCAGCAGCAGCACGAGGCACCAGAGCAACGCCGCAAACACGCACAACGGCAACAACATCGCGATGGATCAGGCGACGTGCTGGTTCGACGAAGCGGACGTCGATTCCGTCGTCTCCGGTGTGGCGGGCGTCAGTACCGGATCGTCGTAGCTGAACTCGACCTCGGGAATCATTGGTCCCGTGGTCCGCGGTCCGAACAGCGCCACCTTCAGCGCCTGCCACGGTTTGCGGAAGGTCTCATCGACGGCGCTCGGTTCGTAGCCGCAATGCACCATGCAATCGGCGCACTTCGGGTTGATGCCCGTGCCATAGCGATGCCATTCGGTGTCCTGCATCAGCGACGCGAACGAATGGGTGTAACCCTCGCCAACCAGCAGGTAACAAGGCTTCTGCCAGCCGAACACGCTGCGCGTCGGATTGCCCCAGGGCGTGCAACGGTAATTGCGATTGCCGGCGAGAAAATCGAGATAGAGCGAGGATTGATTGAACCGCCAGCCGCGACCCTTGCCGAGCGCGAAGATCTTGCGGAACAACTCCTTGCTGCCCTTGCGCTTCAGGAACACGTCCTGCCGTGGCGCTCGCTCGTACGAGTAGCCGGGCGAAATCATCACGCCCTCGACGCCGAGCCGCATCATCGTCTCCATGTGCTCGGCGACTTCCTCGGCCGACTCGCCCTGGAACAGCGTGCAGTTGATGGTGACGCGAAAGCCGCGCTGCAACGCCTTGGCGATGGCGGCGACGCACTTGTCGTAGACGCCGCCGCGGCACACCGAGGCATCATGCCGATCCCGGTTGCCATCGAGATGGATCGAGAAGGTCAGATACGGCGACGGCTGATAGTCGTCGAGTCGGGCATCGAGCAGCAGCGCATTGGTGCAGAGGTAGACGAACTTCTTGCGTTCGATGAAGCCCTGCACGATGCGCGGCATGTCCTTGTGGATCAGCGGCTCGCCACCGGCGATGGAGACCACCGGGACGCCGCACTCGTCGATCGCCGCCATGCAGTCTTCGTAGCTGAGGCGTTTTTCGAGGATCTCCTGCGGGTAGTTGATCTTGCCGCAGCCGGAGCAGGAGAGGTTGCAGCGAAACAGCGGCTCCAGCATCAGCACCAACGGGTAGCGCTTGTTGCCACGCAGTTTCTGGGCGATGACGTAACGCGCGATTCGGTACATCTGGACCAGGGGGACACTCATCTCGGGACGCCTCCGCATGGCGTCAACAGCCATGCAAATCAATAAGTTCACGCCGTTCTCGGCGCGCCGAAAGATACTTGATGGCCCTGGCAAAGTACAGCTTGCCAAGCTCCGGAGCGGCTCTCCATAATGGCCGCCGAGTTCCTCAGACAACACACCACCATGTCCGATTCGGGACGCTATCCGTTGCTGCAAGGCATCGATGATCCCTCCGACCTGCGCGCGCTGCCGGAAGCGGCGCTGCCGCGGCTCGCACGCGAGCTGCGGTCATTCCTGGTCGAATCGGTCAGCCGCAGCGGCGGGCACTTCTCCGCCGGTCTCGGTTCGATCGAACTGACCATCGCCTTGCACTATCTGTACAACACACCCGAGGATCGCATCGTCTGGGATGTCGGCCATCAGGCCTACCCGCACAAGATCCTGACCGGCCGGCGCGACCGGATTGAGACCGTGCGCCAATGGGGTGGCCTGGCGCCATTCCCGAAGCGCGATGAAAGCCCCTACGACAGCTTCGGCGTCGGCCATTCCAGCACCTCGATCAGCGCCGCGCTGGGCATGGCGCTCGCGGCGCGCGCAAGTGGCAGCGAGCGGCGGGCCATCGCCGTGATCGGCGACGGCGGTCTGACCGCCGGCATGGCCTTCGAGGCGCTGAATCATGCCGGCGATCTCGGCGCCGACCTGCTGGTGATCCTGAATGACAACAACATGGCGATCTCACCGAACGTCGGCGCTCTCGCCAACCGCTTCGCGCAACTGTTGTCCGGGACGCTGTACAAGGCCGTGCGCGAGGGCGGCAAGCGCGTGCTGGCGAACGTGCCGCCGGTATTGCAGCTTGCCAGCAGGGTCGAGGAACACGTCAAGGGCATGATCATGCCGGGCACGCTGTTCGAGGAGTTCGGCTTCAACTACATCGGCCCGATCGATGGCCACGATCTGCCGGCGCTGCTGACGACCTTGCGCAATCTCAGGACGATGCGTGGGCCACAGTTCCTGCACGTCATCACGCGCAAGGGCAAGGGTTATGACCCGGCCGAGGCGGATCCGGTCGCCTACCACGGGGTCGCGCCGTTCGACCCGACAGTCGGCATTGCGCCGGCCAGAACGCCGTCGAAGGCAACGTTCAGCGACGTCTTCGGAGACTGGGCCTGCGACCTGGCAGCGCTCGACCGCCGGCTGGTGGCGATCACGCCAGCGATGCGTGAAGGTTCCGGGCTGGTCCGGTTCGCACGCGAATTTCCGGATCGGTATTTCGATGTCGGCATCGCCGAGCAGCACGCCGTCACGGTCGCCGCCGGCATGGCCTGCGATGGACTGAAGCCGGTGGTCGCGATCTACTCGACCTTTCTGCAACGGGGTTACGACCAGGTCATCCACGACGTCGTGACACAACGTCTGCCGGTGCTGTTCGCGATCGATCGCGCCGGTCTGGTCGGCTCGGATGGGCCAACCCACAACGGCAGCTTCGACCTCACGTATCTGCGCTGCCTGCCGGAGGTCGTGGTGATGACGCCGGCCGACGAAAACGAATGCCGGCAGATGCTGTACACGGGATTCCTGCTCGATCGCCCGGCGTTCGTCCGTTATCCGCGGGGCAGCGGTACCGGTATCGAGGTGCAACGGACGATGCAGGCATTGCCGCTCGGTGCGGCACAGTTGCGCCGGCGCGGCACGCGGGCCGCCCTGCTCGTGTTCGGCACACCGCTGCCGTGGTGTCTGCAGGTCGGCGACGAACTCGACGCGACCGTGGTCAACATGCGCTTCGTCAAGCCGCTCGATGAGCGGTTGCTACTGGAAGTTGCCGCGCAGCATGAACTGCTGGTCACGGTCGAGGAGAATGCGATCACCGGCGGTGCCGGCAGCGCGGTCAACGAACTGCTGGCCGCAAATGGCATCGCGATGCCGATCCTGAATTACGGTCTGCCGGATCGGTTCGTCGCCCACGGCACGCAGGCCGATATGCTGCGCGACGCGGGCATGACGCCGGCGGCATTGCGGGCCGCCATCGAGGCGCGGCTGGCAGCATCGGCCGCAAGCGCGGTCAGCGAGGCAACAACGCTCGGCAGCGTTCGAGCAGCAGGCGCAGATCGTCCTCGCTGAGAGCACCCATCACGGCAACCCGAAACATCGTGCGCGACAACTCGCCCTGGCCGGCGTAGATCGTTATGCCCGCCGCCTTCAGGGTATCGTGCAGCGTGGCGTAGCTGAGCCCCCGCGGCAAGCGGAACGAGCTCAGCACGCACGAGGTCTCGCCTTCACGCAGCAGCGGCTCGATGCCGAGCGTGGCAAGCCCGTCCCGGACCATCGCCGCGCGGCGCCGATAGCAATCGCGGCGCGAGCGCCAGCCGCCTTGTTCGAAGAACTCCGCGAGGGCCTCGTCGAGCGCATAACAGACCTGTACAGACTGCGTGAACGGGGTCGTTCCGGCATCCTGCGCGGCGCAATACTGCGCGAGATTGAAATAGACCCCGCGTGGCCGGGCCGCGGCGAGCGCGGCACGGCGCGCGATGACGAACGACACACCGGGCACGCCGTGCAGGCATTTGTTCGCGGTCGCGGCGCAGGCATCGAGCCGCCAATCGGCAAACTCGATCGCCTCGGCGCCGAAACTGCTGACCGCATCGACCAGCAGGCCGGCGCCGCTGCCGGCGGTTTCCCGCGCCAACACATCGAGTGCGTTCAACCGGCCCGTGGTCGTTTCGTGGTGCACCACCGCAAGTCGGGTCGCCCTGACCCGGGAGATGGCCTCCAGATCGAGCGGCGCCCCCCAGGCGTGCCGAAGCGGCTGGTGGGCGATGCCATAGGCCTTGGCGATCGTGCTGAGACGCTCGCCGTAGACACCATTCTCGAGGACCGCAAGCGCGTGCGCGTCAGGTGCCAGCGTCGCCAGCATCGCCTCGACCGCACCGGTGCCGGAGCAGGTCAGCAGAATCGCCGCCCACTCGGCTGGATCGAGGTCATACACGGCGAGTAAGCGTTCGCGGATGCGGGCCTGCAGCGCCGCGAATTCGGGTTCGCGATGGCACAGATCGGGCCGCAGCAACGCCTGCCGCACCCGCTCGCTCAGCGTCACCGGCCCGGGATTGAGCAGGATCTGCTTCATCGGGCTGGACCCAGATGTTCGGTCAGCCGCCGCGCGACGAACTCCGGCGTGACCTTCGGTCGTGGCAGGTCCGCCAGCGTGCCCGGGCGAATCTTCAGATGCAGCAGCCGTGGACCAGGCAGGGCAGTGTCGCCAAGGACGCGATCGATCAGGTCGAGGCTGTCGCCGCGCAACACCGAACCGTAACCGCAGGCAGCGGCGATCGCGGCGAAATCGACGTTGGCGCTGACGGTCGCCTGTGCGCCGGTGGAATCGTGCACTTCGTTGTCGAGCACGATGTGCGTCAGATTGTCGCCGCCGTAACTGCCGAGCGTCGCGAAATTGCCGAGCCGCATCAGCGCGGCACCGTCACCATCGAGCACGACGATGTGGCGATCACGGCGCGACAGCGCCAGGCCAAGCCCGAGCGATGACGCACAACCCATCGAACCGACGAGATAGATCTGGTTCGGGCGATCGGCCAGCGCGTACAACTCGCGACCGGTATAGCCAGTGGTCGCGACCACGACATGACTCTGGTCTGGCGTTGCCGCCTGAATCCGGCGCAGGGCCTCATCGCGGCTGGCGCGCCATGCAACGAACGGCGCGGGACACGGCTCGGCCGACTGCTGCCGCCGGGGGACGGGAGCCTTGTGCGTGCCGAGCGCATGCGGTGCGACGCTGCCCTTGTGCATGATCAGCGCGAATGGCCTGCCTTCTCGGCGCAGATAGTCGTCCGCCGCGTCGAGGACGGCGGGCACGGCCTCTGGCACGCTGGGAAAGATTTGCCACGGGATCCGCAGCACTTCGAACATCTGTTGCGTGATCTCGCCCATCAAGGCATGTTGCGGTTCGTCGCTGACGCCCGGAGCGCCACGATGCGTGCAGATCAGCAACACCGGCAGCCGGAACACGTGATTCAACGAGGTCAACGGGCTGACCGCATTGCCCAGCCCGGAGTTCTGCATCATCGCGATTGCCCGGCCGCCGCCGAGCGCCACGCCGGCGGCGAAGGCAACGGCATCGCCCTCGTTCGCCGCAGAGACGTAATGCAGCCTCGGGTCGCCGATCACGAAATTGATGAACGGCGTCAGAAACGAGCAGGGTACGCCGGCGTACCAGGCAAACCCGCGGTGCCGGGCCTGCTCGACGAAGGTGTTGGCTTGCAGCATCAGTCCCCCCTGGCTATCCGACCGGCGCGTTCCAGATCGTGCAACGAATTGACGTCCAGCCAATGCCCCTGAATGTACTTGACTCGAATCGGGTGCCCGCGCGCGATCAGGCGGTTCAACAGATCGGGCAGGGCGTATTGGCGTCCGGCCGGTTCGTGCAGCATCTCACCGAGCACGGCGGTCAGCGCGGCGACGCCCTCGCCGCGCGCGCGGAACAAACCGATCCAGCGACCGTCGGGCCGGCGGCCATCGAGACCGTCCTCGTTGCTGACCCGGCACAGCAACACGTCCTTGCGCCAGAGGCCCAGATCATCGGCGTGCGAGCAATAGGCAAAATCCGGGGTGCCACTGATATCGCAGCGATCGAATGCGGAGTCGACGACGACGGTCAGTGGTGCAGGATTGTCGAGCAGATCCTCCAGCACATAGCTGCGAAACAGCAGGTCGCCGTAACAGAACACGGTGTTCTCGGTCAGCACCGGCAGTGCCGCGGCAAGCGAGACCAGTTCGCCGCTGGTGGCATAGTCGGGGTTGTGCACGGTATGGACGCCAGGCACGACTACCGCGTCGGCGCGATAGCCGGTGACCGCGGTGATGCGATGCACGTTGCATTTCTTGAACTCGTCGGCGAGGCGCCGGAGAATCGATTTGCCGGCGATCGGCACCATCATCTTTGGCCGCTCGGCGGTCAGCTCGGCGAGACCCTTGCCCTCGGTCGCGCCGAGCACGACGGCGCTCACCGGCGCACGTTCGGCGGCGAGGTAGCGCTGCTCCGCCGCGGTGAGTTCATCGGCGCCTTGCAGGCGGAAGATCTCCTGCACCGGGGCGATTCGATCCTCGATGTCGCGCAATGACTGCTCGCGCCGGATTTGTAGCGCAGTCGCCTGCATCGCGCTGACCGCAGCGCGGATCAGGTGGTTGGCCCAGATCACCATGCTGACGCCGGCTGCGCGAAAGGTCTCGGTCGGCGTGCTGTAGTACTTGGTCGGCACGATGACCACGGGCGCCCGGTTCTGCCACAGCCGCATGAATTCGAGGATCTCGTCCGGCCGCGAGCGTTTGCTGTGGATCAGGATGGCGTCGGCACCGGCGGCGTGATAGGCCGCGGCACGGCGCAAGGCCTCGTCGATGTCCCAGCCGGCGATCAGCGCCTCGACCCGGGCAACGATGCAGAAATCCGAATCGTTCTGGCTGTCCTTGCCGGCGGCGATCTTGCCGCAGAACTCGGCGAGGTCGGCCAGCGGCTGGCGCTCGCCGTCGATGAAGCTGTTGGTCTTGGGAAACAGCTTGTCCTCGATGCAGACGCCGGCGATGCCACGCTGTTCGAGCTTGCGCACGAGACGGCGCAGATTGTTGAAATTGCCGTAGCCGGTATCACCGTCGAGCAGGATCGGAATGTGCGTGACGTCGGCCATGAACTCCAGCACATCGACCACCTGAGTCCAGCTCGCCTCGTTGTTGTCGCGCACGCCGAACTGCGCCGACAGCGCCAGGCCACTCGCCCAGATCCCCTTGAAACCGGCTTCCTCGACGATACGTGCGCTGATGCCGTTGTGCGCTTCGAGGATGAATTCGAGTTCGTTCGAGTGCAGCATGGAGCGCAGTTGCGCGGCTCGGCTAGGCGTGGTCATCGGTCCTTGGCTCACGGCGATTCGATGCGGTGCAGGATGTCGTCGCGTGCGCGTCTGACATCATCCGGAAAGTCGATCTCGATCCAGGGCAGCCCGGTCACGTCTTCATAGCCGAACGCGGCGCCATCCTCCAGCAACAGTTCGCGGATCGCGTCTTCATACGGGGCATCGCGACGGCCGGCGGCGACGAATGTCGCGGTGCGCGCGGCGAGGCGCTGCGCCATCGCTGGAGTGAACCGGAAAAATCCGACCGACTCGCCGCACCAGTCATAGGTGATGCCGGCGGCGATGCGCTTGCTGAATTCGACCAGGCGGCCCTCCTGCACGCACAGCATGACCGGCTCGTCGCCGAATTCAAAATCACGATCGACCAGGAAGCAGTTGCCGTGCGCGCAGCGA
>JADLEV010000065.1 GCA_020845935.1 Gammaproteobacteria bacterium | reverse complement strand
GAACTTGGCTTGGTCGGTACCAAGTTCGGTTGTGGCATCGGGCAGTGCGGCGCGTGCACCGTGCATCTCGATGGTCAGCCGGCTCGCGCGTGCTCGGTCCCGGTCGGCAGTGTCGGCGCGCGTGCGGTGACGACCATCGAAGGTCTGGCCGGTGCGGACGGCAAGCTGCATCCATTGCAGCAGGCATGGGTCGAGCTCGATGTCGCCCAATGCGGCTACTGTCAGGCGGGGCAGTTGATGAGTGCGGCGGCGTTGTTGGAGGCGAAACCGAAGCCGACCGACGAGGATATCGATTCGGCGATGGCGGGCAACCTGTGCCGCTGCGGAACTTATGTCCGCATCAAACAGGCGATTCATGTCGCCGCGGATAATCTGGCGAAGCAAGGGGGTGCGGCATGAGCTCCATGATGATTGATATGCAGCAACTGGCAGATCTGCCCGAGGCAATCCACGACGCGGTGACCGGAGCCGCGCAAAAGCGTGCCCCCTTGGTAATGAACCGCCGGGAATTCATGAGGGCGACCGGCCTGACCGGTGGCGGCCTGATGCTCGGTTTTTCTTTCGGCGGCAGCGGCGCGCTGGCGCAAAGCGGACCGTCGCATGAAGGCGAAGCGTTCCTCAACGTGTATGTACAGGTTCGCCCGGACGACACCATCGTCCTGCTGGCGCAGAACCCGGACATGGGTCAGGGCGTGAAGACCGGTCTGCCGCTGATCATCGCCGAGGAACTCGATGCCGACTGGAACAAGGTCCAGGTCGTGCAGGCTCCGATCGACTCGCAGAAGTTCCGGATGCAGTTCGCCGGTGGTTCGCTGTCGACGCCGATGACCTGGATGCCGATGCGACAAGCGGGCGCCGCGGCGCGGGCGATGCTGATCGCCGCCGCGGCGAAGACTTGGAAGGTGCCGGCCGAGGATCTGAAGACCGAACCGAACGTGGTGCTGCATCCCGCGACCGGTCGACGGCTCAGCTACGGCGAACTGGCCAAGGTCGCCGCAACGATGAGCGCGCCGAACCCCGCAACCCTGACGTTCAAGGAGCAGAAGGATTGGCGGCTGCTTGGCACACGTGTGACCGGCGTCGACAACCCGTCGATCGTCACCGGCAAACCGCTGTACGGCATCGATCAGCGTCTGCCGGGCATGGTGTATGCGGTGTACGAGAAGTCGCAGGTCATAGGCGGCAAAGCCGTCTCGGCCAATCTCGATCACATCAAGACGCTGCCGGGCGTGCTCGACGCGTTCATCATCGACGCGATGGGCGACGGCGCCACGTTCAGCACCGACGGCGGTCAGGGCGGTGGAGTGCTGTCCGGCGTGGCAATCGTCGCCAGGTCGACCTGGGCGGCCTTCAAGGCGCGCGAGCAGTTGCAGGTGCAGTGGGATACCTCGACCGCATCGACCGCGAGCTGGAGCGACACGGTCGCGAAGGCCAGCGAGCTTTCGAGCCAGGCCGTCGGTGCGATGCCTCTGGGCGCTGCCGGCGATGTCGATGCGGCGTTGCAGAGCGCGGCCAAGAAGGTCGAAGCTTTCTATAGCTATCCGTATGTGTCGCACACCAACCTCGAGCCGCAGAACTGCACCGCGTGGTATCGCGACGGCAAGCTCGACGTCTGGGCGCCGACGCAAATGCCGGGTGGTGCACAGAACGCGGCAGCGAAGGCCTCCGGCCTGACGCCCGCCGATGTCACCGTGCATCAGACGCGCGTGGGTGGCGGTTTCGGTCGCCGCCTGGCGAACGATTACGTCGCCGAGGTCGCGGCCATTGCCAAGCGGGTCAATGCGCCGGTCAAGTTGCAGTGGTCGCGCGAGGATGACCTGGCCCATGATTTCTATCGCCCGGGCGGCTTCCATGCATTTCGCGCGGGCCTGGATGCCCAGGGCAAACTGGTAGCGCTGAGCGATCATTTCATGGCGGCTTCGCCGGACGGCCAACGGCCGACCAATTCCGGTGACATGCGGTTTGGCGAGTTCCCGACCAACGTGATGGAGAACGCGCGCGCCTCGCAAACGTTGTTCAACATGGTCGTGCCGACCGGTCCTTGGCGTGCCCCCGGGTCGAATGCGCTGGCGTTCGCGTTCGAATCGTTCCTGCATGAATGCTCGGTCGCCGCCGGCCGCGATCACAAGGACTTCCTGTTGGAGTTGCTTGGTGAACCGCGTGTCGTCGTTCCGGCACCGCCTGGCGGAGGTGGCGGCGGCCGTGCGGCTGGCGCTGGCGGTGCGGGCGGCGGCCCGGCCGGCGCGGGTCCGGCTGGTCCCGGTGCGCGGGCAGGTGGCCCGGGCGGCGCTGGAGCCGGTGCCGCCGGTGGTGCCGGTGCCGCCGGTGCTCGGCCCGCCGGTGGTGGTGGTGGCGGTGGCGGTGGCGGTGGCATGGGAGGCGGTGGTTTCCATACCGGCCGTGCCGCGGACGTCATCAAGCTGGTCGCCGAGAAAGCAGGATGGGGTCGTCAGGTTGCGCCGGGTCGTGGTTTGGGGCTGGCATTCCACTACAGCCACCAGGGGTACTTTGCAGAGGTTGCCGAAGTCAGCGTCGACGCCAACAAGAAGCTGACCATCCACAAGGTGTGGGTTGCCGGTGATATCGGTCCCATCGTCAACATGAGCGCCGCCGAGAACCAGGTGCAGGGTTCGATCATCGATGGCTTCAGCACGATGCTCGCGCAGGAAATCACGTTCGAAGGTGGTGCCGTGCAACAACGCAATCTGCATCAGTATCCGTTGTTGCGGATGCCAAGCGCGCCTGAGATTGAGATCCATTTCCTGCAGTCGAACAACAGCCCGACCGGCTGTGGTGAACCCGCTTTGCCGCCGCTCGCGCCAGCGGTCGCAAACGCAATCTTCGCGGCGACCGGCGAGCGCGTTCGGGCGATGCCGTTCGCCAAGGCCGGCTATACCGCCTGATATCTCCTGAGGTGCCGCTGCATCGACCGGAAACGGTTGGTGCAGCGGTTTTTTTTGCGCACGATTCAAATCTGCTGCAGGTGCGCTCAGGGTCGTAATGATGCGGCCCGGTTCGGCAGACACGGCAACGGAATTGTGTTATTTACCTGATTCAATAACGAGTGCCCGCAGCCGTGCTGATCGGGTAAAAACTGACCTTGCAGAACGAGTTAACGATGGCCGGAACGATGCCGATTGTTACGGATCGTGGCGATGGCAACGGAGGCGGCTGGCAGAGTTTTCTGCTGGGCGTGGCGATCGTTTGTGTCTCTGGCGAGCCGGCGCTGGCCAATCCGGTCGGACCGACGGTGGTGCACGGTGCGGTCAGCATTTCCCAACCGGATCCGGCGACGCTGCAAATCACCAATTCACCGAACGCGATCATCGACTGGCAGTCGTTCTCGATCGCGCCGAATGAAGTCACCCGTTTCGTCCAGCAATCCCCCAACAGCGCGGTTCTGAATCGCGTCGTCGGTTCGCAATTGTCGGATTTGCTGGGACAGTTGCAGTCGAATGGCCGCGTCTATCTGTTGAATCCGAACGGCATCGTCATCGGTGCCGACGCGGTGATCGATACCGCGGGGTTTCTGGCTTCGACCCTGAACCAAACGAATCAGGATTTTCTCGAAGGCAAGCTGCGCTTCGAGGGCTCCGAGGCGAGCGGTGCGATCCGCAACCACGGCCTGATCAAGGCCGGTGCCGGCGGCAATATTCTCCTGCTCGCCCCGGACATCGAAAATGGCGGCGTGATCACGTCCGATGGCGGCACGCTGGTGCTCGCGGCGGGCAAGAAGATCACGCTGGCGAGCATCGATGGTGGCGAGTTGTATTTTGAGGTGCAGGCGCCGGACGATTCGGTCGTCAATCTCGGCAAACTGTTGACGGCGGGTGGCGCCATCGAGGTCTTCGCCGGGACGTTGCGGCAGGCAGGCGAGGTGCGTGCCAGTACCTTGTCCATCGACGCGACGGGAACCGTCGTGCTATCCGCGGCGGCGGATACGGTGCTCGAAGCGGGTAGCGCCACCTCGGCTGATGGTGCGACCGGCGGCGGTGAGGTTACCGTGACCGGGAACCGCGTCGCGGTGCTGCCGGGCGCAAGCATCAGCGCGGACGCAATCGATTCCGGCTCCGGCGGCCGAGTCGTGATCATCGGCGACGACATGGCCGCGGTACATGGCAACGTCAGTGCGCGCGGTGGCGCGGCCGGAGGTGATGGCGGGTTTGTGGAAACCTCCGGCCGCGAAACTCTGGCGATCACAACGACGCCGGATGTCACGGCGCGAGCCGGCGCCAGCGGCTCTTGGTTGATCGATCCGAACAACATCACGATTACCGCGACGCCGGGACAGACCGACAACATCAATGGCATCAGCCCATTCCTCTCGACCGGAGATGGTGCGCAGGTCGGCATCAATCTGATCGAGGCCGCATTGGCCGGCGGCGCCAGCGTCACCGTAACGACGGGAACCGGCGGCACCAACAGCGAAGCGGGCGACATCCGCTTGCAGGCGACGCTCGACATCAACGGTACCGGCAGCAGTTCGCTATCACTCATCGCCGCGCATGACATCATTTTCGATGGTGACGATGGCGCCGCGATCACCGACTCGGACTCCGGCAGCGATGGCCTGAATCTGATTCTCAATGCCGCCGGCACGATTTACTTCGACAACGTTTCACTCAACGTCGGCAGCGGGAGCATCGATGCGCGCCGCGTCGGTGCCGGTGCGCTGAAGTTGACCTGCAGCAACATCATCGGCGTCGATCTACAGGCTAAGGCTGTCACGGTCGCCGGCGGCACGCATGACTTCTCCGGCAATACGCTGTTCGAATCGCTGACGCAGAGTGGCGGCACGCTGCAGGGTGGCGGCGTGTTGACGATCTCGAACAGCTACGCCTGGACCAACGGCACCCTGGCACTGGTGAGCGGTCTCGCCGGCGGCGGCACGCTGTCGCTCTCCGGCACGCCGACCTTGAACACAACCCTGACGAACTCGGGCCGGATCAACGTGACGACCGGGGCCATCGCAGGCACCGGCAGCATCAACAACCTGCGCGATCGGATCATCGATCTGCAAGACGACGCGACGTTCGCGTCGACGCTGTCGATCGTCAACGAAGGCGTCGTGCAGAAGAGCGGCGGAACCACGAGTACCTTGCCGGCGTTCAACAACGCGGTCGAAGGCGTGGTCAATGTTTCGAGCGGCACCCTCGTGTTGGGTGGCGACGGCACGCACGGCGGTATCTTTTCCGTGGGCGCCAATACGGCACTGACGATCGGTGCCAGCGGCAGGACCAATACCTTCGCGAACGGTGCGTCCGTGTCGAGCGCTGCGACCGGGACGATTACCTTTGCTGATGGTGCGAACACGTTTGCGTCCAGGTCGGTGTTCAGTGCGGTCGGCACAACCAATGTCAGCGGCGGCGCGACGACGTTTGCGAACGCCCCGTCGTTCGCGACCTTGAACATCGGTGGTGGCTCGGTCGTATTCGATGGCGTGGGCACGGCGGCGATCCTCAATCTCACCGGCGGCACCTTGGCGGGTAGCGGCGAGCTGGCGTTGACCGGAGCGAGCACCTGGAGTGGCGCCGGCACGCAGTCCGGCAACGGCACCACGCGCGTGACCTCGACCGGCTCGCTCACGATCAGCGGGACCAATGATCTGACGCTTGATACGCGGACCCTGCGTAACCAGAACGATATCAACCTCAGCTTCGGTTCCGGCGACACGCTGCTGCTCACGAACGGCGCGGGCCTCATCAACGAGGCCAGCGCCGATTTCAACGTCACCGCGGCCGCGACGATCAGCGGCGGTGCGAGCGCGCAAGTCACGAACAAAGGCCGGATGACCGCGAGCGCGAACCTTGCGCTTGACGCCGATTTCGTCAACCAGGCCTACGCAACATTCGATATCGCCGGCGGCACGACGACGCTGACGCTCGCGGCGGCCCGCGCGAACGGTAACCAGGGGCTCATTGATATCGCCTCCGGCGCGACGTTTGCGATCGACGCCGCGAGCACTTTGGCCTTCACCAATACGGTCGGCGCGGTGCTTGCGGGGAATGGCTCGATCGATCTGCTGAATTCGGCGAGCCTCGTCAACGCCGGACGGATCGAGCCCGGTTCCTCTCCGGGTCTCCTAACGTTCAACGGCGATCTGACACTGGCTTCCACCTCGGTGATCGAACTGGACCTCGGCAACCCGTCCGGCACTCTGTATGACCGGATTGCGGTCAACGGCGATGTCACCTTGGGCGGCACGGTCGAGACGCATCTCTATGGCGGCTACATCCCATCCATCAGCGACACCTATCCATTCCTGACCTTCACCGGCACGCGGACCGGAACATTTACCGCTGAACCGACCGCGCCACTTGGCATCACCTTCAACGCGCTGAGCTATGGGTCGAGTCCGTTGACGCTGAATCTTGCGACGGTCAGCGGCAGCATCAAGAGCTGGACGGCAACGAGTTGCAGTCCGTGCTATTGGGATACCGGATCGAATTGGTCTGGCGGCACGGCGCCAACCGCCGGCAGCATCGTTCATGTCAACCAGGAGGGCGACCTCACGATCACGGTTCGTACGACCCTTCCGGAGATCGCCAATCTCGACAGTCAGGAAACGGTCAGGCTGACGACTTCCGGTGTGCTCAATGTTTCGGGTGACGGAACCATTGAACATCTGACCATCGACAGCAACGGCACCCTAACCGGCACGGGCACGGTGACGGTGACGGATACCTTGACCTGGACGGACGGAACGCAATCGGGTCTGGGCCGGACGGTGGTGGCGTCGGGTGCGGATCTGGTGATTTCTGGCG
>JADLEV010000064.1 GCA_020845935.1 Gammaproteobacteria bacterium | reverse complement strand
GGAAGCATGAAATTCGATCTGGAAGCTACCGACGGCGCGGCTCGAGCCGGCCGGCTGACGTTCGCGCGTGGCGTGATCGAGACGCCGGTGTTCATGCCGGTCGGCACCTACGGCACCGTGAAGGCGATGACCGCGGAGGAACTGGAAGACCTCGGTGCGCACATCGTGCTCGGCAATACCTATCACCTGATGCTGCGACCCGGCACTGAGATCATCGCCCGGCACGGTGGGCTGCATCGCTTCATGCACTGGCGGCGGCCGATCCTGACCGACTCCGGCGGTTTTCAGGTGTTCAGCCTCGGTGCGACGCGCAAGGTGGCGGAGGAGGGCGTGACCTTCCGCTCGCCGGTCAATGGCGATGCGGTGTTCCTGTCGCCGGAGATCGCGATGCAGGTGCAGCGCACGCTCGATTCCGACATCGCGATGATCTGCGACGAATGTCGGGCGATGCCGGCGACCGAACAGGAGACACGCGCCTCGATGCTGCGCTCGCTGCGCTGGGCCGAGCGCAGCAAGGCCGCGTATGTGGGCAGTCCGCATGCGTTGTTCGGCATCGTCCAGGGCGGACGCCATCCCGAGCTGCGCGATGAATCGCGTGACGGCCTGCTCGCGCTCGGCTTCGACGGCTATGCCATCGGTGGGCTCTCGGTCGGCGAGGACAAGGAGACGATGCAGGCAATCACCGCGCACGTGACGCGCGGTCTGCCGATCGATCGACCACGCTATCTGATGGGGGTCGGTACGCCGCTCGACATCATCGAGGCGGTGCGGCGCGGCGTCGACATGTTCGATTGCGTGCTGCCGACTCGGAACGCGCGCAATGGCTTCCTGTTCACCTCGCGTGGCGGCCTGAAGATCCGCAACAGCCGCCATCGCGAATCGCTGGAACCGCCGGATCCCGACTGCGCCTGCTACACCTGCCGCAACTACAGCCGTGCCTATCTGCATCACCTCGATCGCAATCGCGAGATCCTCGGCGCGCGGCTGATGACGGTCCACAACCTGGCGTTCTATCTGAACCTGATGCGGGAACTGCGCACGGCGATCCGGGCCGGCGGGTTCGATGCCTTCGCCGTGCGTTTCAGTCAGCGCTTCGGCGCCGAGGCCGCCGAGTCCGGGGCGGAGGCAGACGATCCGCGTTCCGCGTCACCGGCCGACTGACCGGAACGACCCGTCGCGATGACCGGCAGCCCTGGCCGCGCGTTCGCCCGGCTGAGCTTGCCGCCCAGCCTTTGCTGGCGGCGCTGGGAGGGCTCGTGCGATAATGCGCGCCCCTTTTCAGCGAACACATACGCGCATGAATTTCTTCATCTCCGACGCGATGGCCCAGGCCGCGGGCGCCCCGCCCGGTGCCGGCGCCTTCAACTGGATCTTTCTGATCGGCATGGTCGTGGTCTTTTATTTCTTTCTGATCCGCCCGCAGATGAAGCGGCAGAAGGAGCATCAGCAGATGCTCGGCGCACTGAGCAAGAACGACGAGGCGATTACCCAGGGTGGTCTGCTCGGCAAGGTGGTCGAGGTCGGTGACAGTTTCATCCTGCTCGAAGTCGCCGAGAACACGCGCGTTCGCGTGCAGAAACAAATGGTGTCCCAAATCGTGCCCAAGGGGACGATGAAGAACCTCTGATGCCTTTGTCCCCCGACGCACAGAACGGGAAGCGGAATCCATGAATCAGTATCCACGTTGGGCCTATCTGGCGATTGGGCTCGTCTTATTGCTGGGAACCATCTACGCGCTGCCGAACGTGTACGGTTCCGATCCGGCGCTGCAATTGTCGGCCCGTCGCGCGGCGCCGATCGATGCCGCGTTGATCGAGCGGGTCGGCGCGGTGCTGAGCGACAAGGGCGTGACGGCCAAGGACATCGCGCTCGACGGCAACCGGGTCGCCATCCGCTTCGCCTCGATCGCCGATCGCAAGGCCGCCAGCGATGCGCTGGAGCAGGCCATTGGCGAGCAGTATGTGATCGCGTTGAATCTGTTGTCGGCGATGCCGCGCTGGCTGGCGGCGATCGGCGGCAAGCAGATGTACATGGGCCTCGACCTGCGCGGCGGCGTGCATTTTCTGATGCAGGTCGACACCAAGGCGGTGATCAAGCAGACCGAGGATCGGTTTGTCGCCGAGCTGCGCACCGCGCTGCGCGAGGCGAAGGTGCGTTACAAGGCGGTCGCGGTCGAACCGGGCGGCGGTGTCGGCGTACAGTTCGACGATGCCGAGGCGCTGGAGTCGGGGCGCAGCTTGGTCAATCGGGACTTTCCCGATCTGATCCTCGACAAGGGCGCCAGCACCGATACCAGTCTGCGTTTGATTCTGTCCGAATCCTATCTGCGCGAAGTGCAGGAGTCGGCGCTGGAGCAGAACCTGACGACGCTGCGCAACCGCGTCAACGAACTCGGCGTCGCCGAGCCGGTGATTCAGCGCCAGGGCGCGACCCGCATCGTCGTCGAACTGCCGGGCATCGAGGATCCGGCCGAAGCCAAGGAGATCATCGGTTCCACCGCGACGCTGGAATTCCGCATGGTCGACCTGAATGGCAGCGTGCAGGATGCGGTCGAGGGCCGGATCCCGGTGACCTCGGCGTTGTTCTACGAGCGCAACGGCGGGCCAGTGCTGCTCAACAAGCGTGTGATGCTGACCGGCGAATCGATCATCGATGCCAGTTCCGGTCTGGAACAGCAGTCCGGTCAGCCGGCGGTATTCGTCACCCTGGACGGCGATGGCGGCCGGCGCTTCCGCAACGCGACCCGCGACGAAATCGGCAAGCCGATGGCGGTGCTGTACATCGAGCATGTCAAGGGCAAGCCGGTGCAGGAAGTGATCAGCATCGCGACCATTCGCGATCAGCTGGGCCAGCGTTTCCAGATCACCGGGCTTGATTCGGCCGACGAGGCGCGCAATCTCGCGCTGCTGCTGCGCGCCGGTGCGCTCGCGGCGCCGATCGAGATCGTGCAGGAATCGACGGTGGGGCCAAGCCTCGGTCAGGACAACATCGATGTCGGCTTGCGCTCGGTGATGTTCGGTCTGGCGCTGGTCGTGCTGTTCATGCTGGTCTATTACCAGGTGTTCGGCCTGATCGCGAACATTGCGGTCACATTCAATCTGGTGCTGCTGGTCGCCCTGCTGTCGGCGCTGCAGGCGACGCTGTCGATGCCGGGCATCGCCGGCATCGCGCTGACCATCGGCATGGCGGTCGATGCCAACGTGCTGATCAACGAGCGCATCCGCGAGGAACTGCGCAACGGAAATACGCCACAGGCAAGCATCTTCGCCGGTTATGAGCGTGCCTTCTCGTCGATCGCCGACGGCAATCTGACGACGCTGATCGCCGGCATCGTGCTGTTCAACTTCGGCACCGGCCCGGTGCGGGGTTTCGCGGTGACGCTGTGCCTCGGCATCGTGACCTCGATGTTCACGGCGATCTGGTGCACGCGCGCGCTGGTCAACCTGATCTACGGCGGCAACAAACGCATCACCAGGCTTGCCATCGGCTGACGCGCGATCGCCGGCAACGCCGGGGACCGCGATGCTGATCATTGCCGACCCGCTCATCACTGGCTGCCGCGAACTGTTCGGCACGCTGGGCGAGCTGCGTCTGATTCCCGGCCGTTCCATCACGCCCGCTGACCTGACTGCCGCGGACGCCCTGCTGGTGCGCTCGGTGACGCGGGTCGACGCGACACTGCTCGCCGGCAGCGGCGTGCGCTTCGTCGGTTCGGCAACCGCCGGTGTCGATCACATCGATCTTGCCTACCTGCGCCAGGCCGGCATCGAATTCGCCCACGCGCCGGGCTCGAATGCGCTGGCAGTTGCCGAATATGTCGCCTGCGCCGTGCTGGATTGCTGTCTGCGGCGCGGCCGCGCTTCGCTGGCCGGTGTGTCGGCCGGGGTCATCGGTCACGGTCACACCGGCACCGAAGTCGTGCGTCTGCTGCGAGCGCTCGGCATCACCTGTCTGTTGAACGACCCACCGCGCGCCGCGGCTGGCGATCCGGGGCCGTATGTCGACCTCGATACCGCGCTCGGCGCTGACATCGTGACGCTGCACGTGCCGTTGACCGCGGCCGGGCCCTGGCCGACGCGCGAGCTGTTGCACGCCGCGCGCATCGCCGCGCTGCGTCCGGGAACGCTGCTGATCAATGCGGCGCGTGGCGGCGTGCTCGATGAAGCCGCGTTGTGCCGCAGGCTCGTTGCCGCCGCCGATCTCGACGTGGTGCTGGATTGCTGGGCCGGTGAGCCGCTGATCGATCAGGCATTGCTGCGCCGTGTCGCGCGCGGCACGCCGCACGTCGCCGGTCATACCGTCGAAGCGCGCTGGCGGGGCACCTGGATGCTGCGCCAGGCCTATGGCCGCTTTGCCGCAACGTCCGGCACCGCGTTCTCGATGCCGAGGTCGCGGACACCAATCGAGCTGCCGGGGGGTACCGCGATGATCCCCGCGCTCGCCGCGGTCTGCCGGCAGGCGTACGACATCGCCACCGATTCGGATCGGCTCAAGGCGGGCGGCGAGCGCGATCCCGCCGTTCATTTCGATCAGTGCCGGCACGATCGGCAGCGGCATGAATTCGCACACTTCGCGGTGCCGGCGGCAACCGGCGGCATCGATGGCATGCTCCGCGCGCTCGGTTTTGCTCAAGGGGTGCCCGGTCCGGTTGATTGAGGTATGCTGCGCGCGGTGTCTTTTCCGGGGTGCGCAGATGACGCCAGAACAACTCAAGGCATTGATTGAGAAAGGTATTGCGAACGCAACCGCCATCGTCGAAGGCGATGGTTCGCACTTTTACGCCTATGTGATCAGCGATGCCTTTGCCGGCTTGTCGCCGGTGAAACGGCATCAACTGGTCTATGCCGTCCTGGGCAACGGCTTCGACAATGCGATTCATGCCCTGTCGCTGCAGACGCTGACCTGCGCCGAGTGGGAAGTGCAGGCGCCGCAGCTCGCCGGCTGACAGAACTCACGAGGATCCAATGGATAAACTGCTGATCACCGGCGGCCAGCCGCTGGCCGGTGACATTCGCATTTCCGGCGCCAAGAACGCGGCGCTGCCCATCATGGCGGCGACGCTGCTGGCGTCCGGCCGCAGCACCATCGGCAATGTGCCGCACCTGCGCGACGTGACGACAATGATGGAGTTGCTCGGCCATGTCGGCGCCGATCTGGTGCTCGACGAATCGCTGCGCATCCAGATCGATGCGAGCAACGTGGTCGGCATCGTCGCGCCCTATGACCTGGTGAAAACGATGCGCGCATCGATCGTGGTGCTCGGGCCGTTGCTGGCGCGTTTCGGCCGCGCCATCGTGTCACTGCCGGGCGGCTGCGCGATCGGCTCGCGGCCGGTCAATCTGCACCTGCAGGGTCTCGCCGCGATGGGCGCCGAGATCCACGTCGAGAACGGCTACATACACGCGACCGCGCCGCGGCTGCGTGGGGCCGACCTGATGCTGGATCTGGTGACCGTCACCGGGACCGAGAACCTGATGATGGCGGCGACGCTGGCCGACGGCGTGACCACGATCCGCAATGCCGCGCGGGAGCCCGAAGTGGTCGATCTGGCCGATTTCCTGAACGCGATGGGCGCACGCGTCGAAGGCGCCGGCACCGACACCATCCACATCGAGGGCGTGCCGGAACTGCATGGCGCGGAGTATCGAATCCTGCCCGACCGGATCGAAACCGGCACCTACCTGGTCGCGGTGGCGATGACCGGCGGCGAGGTGCGCCTGAAGGATACCGATCCCGACCTGCTCGGCGCGGTCCTGGCGAAGCTCACCGAAGCCGGCGCGCAGATCGAGACCGGCAGCGACTGGATTCGCGTGTGCATGACCCGCGGGCGACCGCACCCGGTGGACATCCACACCTCGCCCTATCCGGGTTTTCCGACCGACATGCAGGCGCAGTTCACCGCGTTGAACTGCATCGCCGAGGGCAGCGCGACCATCACCGAGGCGGTGTTCGAGAATCGCTTCATGCATGTGTCGGAACTGGAGCGGATGGGCGCGAGGGTCAAACTAGAAGGCAATACCGCCATCACCAGCGGTGTCGCGCGGCTCACCGGTGCGCCGTTGATGGCGACGGACCTGCGCGCCTCGGCGAGTCTGGTGCTGGCGGCGCTGGTGGCCGATGGCGAATCGACCATCGATCGCATCTATCACATCGATCGCGGCTACGAGACCATCGAGGAAAAGCTGTCGCAACTCGGCGCCCGCATCCGCCGGGTCTCGCACTGATGACGCCGCCCGACGCCACCGCTTCGACCATGACCGCAGACTCCGCCAAGCTGATGATCGCACTGGCCAAGGGGCGGATCCTGAATGAGATCCTGCCGCTGCTGGCCGAGGTCGGGATTCGCCCGCTCGAGGAGCCGGCGGTATCGCGCAAGCTGATCTTCGAGACCAGCCGCGCGGATATCCGGCTGGTGCTGGTGCGCGCCACCGACGTGCCCACCTACGTCGAATACGGCGCCGCCGATCTCGGGGTCACCGGCAAGGACGTGCTGCTCGAATACGACGGCCGGGATCTGTACGAGCCGCTCGACCTCGGCATCGCGCGCTGCCGGATGATGGTCGCCGGCCTGCCGGGTGTCGCGCCGCCGGAACGGCTGCGCGTCGCCACCAAGTATCCGAACGTGACGCGGCGCCACTTCGCGGCCCGCGGCGAGCAGGTCGAAGTGATCAAGCTGTATGGCTCTATGGAGCTGGCGCCACTGTCCGGGCTGGCCGACAAGATTGTCGATCTGGTCGAGTCCGGCAACACGCTGCGCGCCAATGGTCTGATCGCCGAGGAAAAGATCTGCGACATCAGCGCGCGGCTGGTGGTCAACAAGGCGGCGATGAAGATCCGGCACCGGGCGATCCGCGCCTTGCTCCGGGCGCTGGCGCTGCGGATCGCGGAGCGCGCCGGTGGCTGAGTTGATCGCCCGGCTCGACAGTGCCGCCACCGACTTCACGGCGCGCTTCGCGCGGCTGCGGACCAGCCAGCGCGATGCCGCCGAGGATGTCACCGCCGCGGTGCGGGCGATCGTCGCCGACGTGCGCCAGCGCGGTGACGCGGCGCTGCTCGAATACACCAATCGCTTCGATCGTCGTGACGTGACCAGCGCGGTGCAGCTCGAGATCACCGATTGCACCGCCGCGCTCGAGCGAATCGCGCCGGCGGTGCGTGACGCCCTGGGGGAAGCTGCGGCCCGCATCCAGGAATTTCATGAACGCCAGCGCCAGGACTCCTGGCGCTACACCGCCGCCGATGGCACCGTGCTTGGCCAGTGGATCACGCCGCTCGATCGGGTCGGCCTGTATGTACCGGGTGGTCAGGCGGCGTATCCGTCGTCGGTATTGATGACCGCGATTCCGGCACGCGTAGCCGGCGTGCGCGAGGTGATCGTCGTGGCGCCGGCGCCGGCCGGTCAGTTGGCGCCGGTCGTGCTCGCCGCCGCGGCGATCGCCGGGGTCGATCGGGTCTTCACGGTCGGCGGCGCGCAGGCAATCGCGGCGCTGGCCTATGGCACCGAGACAATTCCGGCGGTCGACAAGATCTGCGGTCCGGGCAATCGTTATGTCGCTGCGGCGAAGGCGCTGGTGTTCGGTCAGGTGGGCATCGACATGTTCGCCGGCCCGTCGGAAATTGCGATCGTCTGCGATGGCCTGACCGAGCCGGACTGGATTGCGCTGGACCTGATGGCACAGGCCGAGCACGACGAGCAGGCGCAGGCGATCCTGTTGGCGCCGGATCGTGCCTTTCTCGATCGCGTCGCCGCCAGCATCGGGCGGTTGCTGCCGACGCTGGAACGCAGCGCGGCCATTGCCGGGTCGTTGGCGGCGCGCGGCGCGCTGATCGCGGTGCGCGATCTCGACGAGGCCATTGCGCTCGTCAACCAGATTGCACCGGAGCATCTCGAATTGTCGGTGGCCGATCCGGACGCGCTGCTGCCATCGATCCGCCATGCCGGCGCGATCTTCCTCGGACGCCATACCAGTGAAGCCCTCGGCGATTACTGTGCCGGGCCAAGCCACGTGCTGCCGACCGCCGGCAGCGCGCGCTTCTCGTCGGCGCTTGGCGTTCCGGACTTCCAGAAACGCGGTTCACTGATCGGCTGCACGCCGGCCTCGGCACGCCGCCTTGGTGCGATTGCCGAGGCGCTGGGTCATGCCGAAGGGCTGACCGCGCACGCGCGCTCCGCCGCGATCCGGAGTGGCCAGTGAGCATGCCGCGATGAATGGCGAGCAGGAGTCCGGGCGGCGCACCTTCATCCGGCGCTGGATCCGGCCGGATCTGCAAGCGACGCGCGCCTACCACGTCGAGCCGCCGGCCGGACTCATCAAGCTCGACTCGATGGAGAATCCGTACCGCTGGCCGGCGTCGCTGCGGCGCGCCTGGCTGGCTCGGCTCAATCGCATCGAGATCAACCGCTATCCGGACGCGCGCGTCGACGCGCTGCGGCAGCAGGCGCGGCATGCGTTCACGGTACCCGATGCATTCGACATCCTGCCCGGCAACGGCTCCGACGAGTTGCTGCAGTTGTTGTGCATGGCGGTCGCACTGCCGGGGCGCAAGGTGCTGGTGCCCGAACCGAGTTTCGAGATGTACCGCACCATCGCCTGCCTCAGCGGGCTCAATGTGGTGGGCGTACCGCTCGATACCGAGCAATTCAGCGTGATCGAACAAGCGATGTTCGATGCCGTGGCGCGCGAGCGGCCGGCGCTGGTGTTGCTCGCATCACCGAACAATCCCACCGGCATTTCGTTCCCGACCTCGTTCGTGCGTGCGCTGGCCGGGCGGACCGATGGCATCGTCCTGCTCGACGAGGCCTATTGCCGGTTCGCCGGCGGCAGCGTGATGCGGCAACTCGCCGATCTCGACAATGTGCTGTTCCTGCAAACGCTGTCGAAGATCGGCCTGGCGGGGATTCGGGTCGGGTTGCTGTTCGGCCATCCGGATTGGCTGACCGAGATCGACAAGGTGCGGATGCCGTACAACGTCAATGCGCTGTCGCAGGAAACCGCGACCTTCGCGCTGGAACACATCGATCTGATTCAGCACCAGATCGAAACGATCTGTGCCGAGCGCGAGCGCTTGCGGACCAGGCTGAACGCACTGCCGGGGCTGCATGTCTGGCCGAGCCAGGCAAACTTTCTGCTGGTGCGCGTCGCCGCCGGCGGCGCACGGGCGTTCACCTTCCTGCGCGATCACGGCGTGCTGGTGAAGAATCTGACCGGCAAGCACCCGACGCTGCATGATTGCCTGCGCATCACGGTTGGCAAACCGGCGGAGAACGCCGCGTTGCTGGCGCTGTTGCGTCGGTTCCTGAAATCGCCGGGTCAGGCCGGCTAGCGCGGCGCGGACCGGGCCATGGCTGGGAACCACGAATCGCGTACTCCACGCCTGAGGACCGTTTGGTCGACGCTGCTGGCACTGCTGCTGCTTGGCGGCATGCCGCGGCCGTCGGCCGCGGCCGATGACGTGGCGCGGGCGTTGTACGACGCGCACAAGCAATCGGTGTATCGCGTCGAAGTGATCACGCCCGGCACCGACAAGAAGAATTCGCTTGGCACCGGCTTCGTGATCGGGCGTGATGACCTCCTCGCCAGCAATTTCCATGTCGTTGCCGATGCCGTGCACACACCGGAGGTCTACCGGCTGGAGTGGCAGTCGGTCACCGGCGAGCGCGGTCCGCTCAAGGTGATCGCGGTCGATGTCGTGCACGACCTGGCGCTGCTGCAAGCCGAGCGTCCCCTCGGAGTGCCGCATCGGATCGGCACGTTGCCGGACAAGGGCACCGCGCTCTACTCGCTGGGGCATCCGCTCGGTCTCGACCTCGCGATCGTGCCGGGCAGCGCCAACGGCCTGCTGGAAAAGGCGCTGTACGACAAGATCCATTTCACCGGCAACATCAATCCCGGCATGAGCGGTGGTCCATCGCTCGATGCCGAGGGCAGGGTCGTCGGGGTCAACGTCGCGACCGCCGGCGAGGCGGTCGGCTTTCTGGTCCCGGCGCAGTATCTCCAGGCGCTGGTGGAGCGGGTCGCGGCGCGCGGCTTCGAGCCGGCGGCCGATCTGACGGCCGAGATTGGCGGGCAATTACTGGCGAATCAACACGAGCTGCTCGCCGAGTTCACGCGGGGTGTTTGGCCGACGCAGCAGCTCGGCCGGTTCCAGGTGCCGGGCGAGATTTCGCCGCGCATCGATTGCTGGGGTGAGACCGACCTCGCCACCGAGAAGAAGCCGTACGTCGAGATCGAAACCAATTGCAGCGGTCAGGACGAGGTCTATGTCTCCAAGCGGCTGTCCGCCGGCAGCATCAGCTATCAGTTCTTCTGGTTCGAGAGCGACACTTTGACGCCGCGCGCGTTCTACCGGCTGTACCAGCAGCGTCACAACAGTCGTTTCCTGTCACGGGCGGACGAAACCGACGTCGGCAATTTCACGTGCAGCGTCCGCTTCGTCACCGTCTCGGGGCAGTCGTTCAAGGCGAACGTCTGCGCTCGCCCGTACAAGCGTTACCCCGGCCTGGTCGATTTCATGGTGCTGCTGGCGATGACCGGGCACGAACGCGAAGGCATGCTGTTCACGCTCGATTTGTCCTCGGTGACGCTCGATAACGGCATGCAGTTGCTGCAAGCCTTGCTGGAGCGGTTCACATGGCAGAACCGCTGATCCTGGAAATCATCTCGCGCGGCCGCGGTCAGCCGCAGTACCGCCGCATCGAGCAACTGCCTTTCCGCATCGGCCGCGGCTACGACAATGATCTGATCCTGGCCGATGCCACCGTTTCCGCGGCACACCTGCAATTCGAGCAGGATGACGCCGGCACGGTGCTGGTCCGCAACCTGTCGAACGAGAACGGAACCCGGCTCGGCAAGCGCAAGCTCGGCCCGGAGGCGGAGCCGCTGCCGCTGTCCGCGTCACTGCAGATCGGGCATACCGTGTTGCGGGTGCTGCGGCCGGATACCCCGGTGCCGCCGGCGATTCGGCCGCATGCCGTGCCGGGGGCGCTGACGCTGTTCGAACGCCTGCCGTTTGCGTTGCTGCTGCTGGTACTGCTGTTCACGGTCAACTGCGCGCTGACCTTCCTGCACCGGATCGGCCCGCTGACGCTGCGCGAGGCGCTGTTCAGCCAGGCGCCGCAGCTGCTGGCACCGATCCTGCTGGCGCTCATGACGGGCTTCATTGCGCGACTGCTGTTGCACCACTGGCGCTTCGGCCTGCAACTGACCATCGCCTGCATCTCATTCATCGCGCTGGCCCTGGCGCAGGAACTGGTCTACCGCATCAGCTATTACTCCAGCAGCGACGTCGTCGCCGAGCTGAGCAACCTGTTGTTGGCGGCCACCGTGTTCACCGCGCTGTTCGCCTGGCAGTTGCGCGCATTCAGCAATCTGACCCGGCGCCGCGCGCTCGGCGTCGCGCTGGCGATCTCCTGGCCGCTGCTGGCGCTGGTCTGGATCCAGAACGAAGTCAGGACTCCGGACTTCATCCCGCAGCCGGACATGCATCTGGTGTTGCTGGCCAGCGATCGACGCGCGGCCGAGACGCTGGATCTGCCCCGGTTCCTGCGAGAGATCCGCGATGAGCTTGACGAGGGAATCGAACGGGAGTTGCGCCAGGATCGGTCCGCGCCGGCGGATGCGCAACAACCGCGCACACCCTGATGCAAGTGGGTCGCCGTCACGGATGCGTCATGTATAATTCAGCCACTTTTTTTGCAGCCGCGGTGCGACCATTGGTCGTCCCGAAGCTGCAGCGATCGCGGGAGCGGCTGACGGTGCGGTAGTGACGAGAGCCTGCCGGCGCCCGCCGGGGAACCGCGCTCGCCACCAAGTTGAAGACCATTCGAGGGACTCCAGTTCATGAGCGAGCAGGACGTTGAGAAATCGCGACGCCGCTTTTTGCTTGGCAGTGTGGCGGTATTGGGGGGCGTAGGCGCGGGGTTCGCCGCGATTCCGTTCGTCTCATCGTTTCAGCCGAGCGCGCGCGCGCGCGCGGTTGGCGCACCGGTCGAAATCGACATCTCCAAGCTGGAGCCGGGCCAGCGGGTCATCCACCAGTGGCGTGGCCAGCCGGTCTGGGTGGTGCGGCGCACGACGACGATGATGGAGGCGCTCGAACGGACCGATGCGCTTGCCGATCCGGAGTCGCAACAGGTGGATCAACAGCCGACCTACGCGGTCAATGCCTCGCGCTCGATCAAGCCGGAAATCCTGGTGATGATTGGCCTGTGCACTCATCTTGGGTGCTCGCCAACCTTCGTGCCGGCCGAGAGCGGAGCCGAATTCCAACTGGGCTCGGATTGGGCGGGCGGCTTCTTCTGTCCCTGTCACGGCTCGCGATTCGACCTTGCCGGTCGCGTCTTCGCCGGCTATCCCGCGCCAAGCAACATGCGCGTGCCGCCGCACCGTTATCTGTCCGAGACCCGCATCCTGATTGGTGAAGATCAGAGGAGCGACGCATGAACGCGGTCGTCAAGGGCCTAACCGGATTGCGCGACTGGATCGACCAGCGGTTCCCGCTGACCGAGTTCTGGGAGAGTCAGCTGACCGGTTACTACGCGCCGAAGAATTTCAATTTCTGGTATTTCTTCGGCGTACTGTCGCTGCTGGTATTCGTGATCCAGATCGTCTCCGGGATCTGGCTGGTGATGAGTTACAAGCCCGATGCCGAGCGTGCGTTCGCCTCGGTCGAGTACATCATGCGCGACGTCGAGTGGGGCTGGTTGCTGCGGTACCTGCATTCGACCGGTGCCTCGGCGTTCTTCATCGTCATCTATCTGCACATGTTCCGCGCACTGATGTACGGCTCGTACAAGAAGCCGCGCGAACTGCTGTGGATCTTCGGCATGTTCGTCTATCTCGCGCTGATGGCCGAAGCGTTCTTCGGTTACCTGCTGCCGTGGGGACAGATGTCGTACTGGGGCGCACAGGTGATCATTTCGCTGTTCGGCGCGGTGCCCTTCGTCGGCGAGCAGTTGGCCGAGTGGATCCGCGGCGACTACGTCGTGTCCGATGTGACTCTGAACCGCTTCTTTGCCTTCCATGTGATTGCGTTGCCGCTGGTGCTGTGCGGTCTGGTCGTGCTGCATCTGGTGGCATTGCGGCAGACCGGCTCGAACAATCCGGAGGGCATCGAGATCAAGGCCAGCAAGGGCCCCGACGGCAAGCCGCTCGACGGCATCCCGTTTCATCCGTACTACACGGTGAAGGATCTGGTCGGGGTGATCCTGTTCCTGATGGCGTTCAGCGCCGTGGTGTTCTATGCGCCGGAACTGGGTGGCCGTTTCCTCGAATACAACAACTTCGTGCCGGCCAACCCGATGGTGACGCCGGCGCACATCGAGCCGGTCTGGTATTTCACACCCTTCTACGCGATCCTGCGCGCGGTGCCAAACAAGCTGTTCGGCGTGATCCTGATGGGCGCGGCGGTGGTGCTGTTCTTTTTCCTGCCCTGGCTGGATCGCTCCAAGGTCAAGTCGATCCGCTATCGTGGCGTCCGCTATCGTTTCGCGCTGACGGTATTCGTCATCAGCTTCCTGGTGCTCGGGTTCCTCGGCATGCAACCGGTGACGACGGTGTATACCTGGATGGCACGCGTGTTCTCGGTGATCTATTTCGCTTTCTTTCTGTTGATGCCGCTCTACACCTCGAACGACAACGACCGTCCGGTCCCGGCAAGGATAGGCACGCGATGAAACGAACGCTGGCGACGTTGTGTCTGCTCTTCGGTGCCGTGGGAGCCTGGGGCGCCGAAGGCACCATTCCGCTGGAAAAGGCCCACAGCTCCATCGACGATCCGGCCTCGCTGCAACGCGGTGCGCGAATCTTCGTCAACTACTGCCTCAGCTGCCATGCCGCGAGCTACATGCGTTACAACCGGATGGCGAAGGATCTGCATCTGACCGAGGAAATGGTGCAGGACAACCTGATGTTCACGACCGACAAGATCGTCGACACGATGCAGGTGGCGATGCGATCGACCGATGCCCTGAAGTGGTTCGGCGTGGCACCACCGGACCTGTCGGTGATTGCGCGAGCGCGTGGCACCGACTGGCTCTACTCCTTCCTGCTGGGCTTCTATGCCGACCCGGCGCGCCCGAACGGGGTCAACAATCTGGTGTTCAAGGACACGGCGATGCCGCATGTGCTGGTCGGATTGCAGGGCATCCAGCAGCCGGTCTACCGCACCGAGCAGGACCAGTTCGGCGAACAGAAGAAAGTCATCGAGCGGCTGGAATTGATGTCGTCAGGGCAATTGACCGAGGCCGACTATCGGCGCACGGTCCGGGACCTGGTGAATTTCCTGCACTACGTCGGCGAGCCGGCGAAACTGCAGCGGCTCGCGCTCGGCAAATGGGTATTGCTGTATCTGTTCGTGTTGTTGCTGGTCGCCTATCGATTGAAAGCAGAGTACTGGAAAGATGTCCATTAGTTCGCAAGACCTGAATGACAGTGACGCCGTGGGCCTGCTGACGACCCGGCGTTCGATCATGACGTTGTTCGCCGATCCGGCCGACCCGGTCGGTCATTGCGTCCGTATCGTGCTGGCGGAGAAGGACGTCAACGTCGATGTCAATTACGTTCGCCCCGACGCCAAGCCGGAAGACCTGAACGACCTCAATCCCTATGGCGAGATCCTGACGTTGGTCGACCGCGATCTCGTGCTGTACGACGCACAGATCATGCTCGAGTATCTGGATGAGCGTTATCCGCATCCGCCGCTGATGCCGGTGGATCCGGTGTCGCGTGCCAACAACCGGCAGATCCGCATGCGGGTGATGCGCGAGTTGTATGGCCAGCTCGACGCCATCGGCGCTGGAGCGGAGCCCGCGGCGGCCAACGCCCGCAAGGTGCTGCGCGACAACCTGCTGGTCATCGCGCCGATCTTCGAGCAGGCGACCTACTTCATGTCGCAGGAGTTCTCGCTGATTGATTGTTGTCTCGCGCCGCTGCTGTGGCGGTTGTCACACCTCGACATCAAGCTTCCGGCACAGGGCAAAGGGATCCTCAAGTACGCCGATCGGCTGTATCGACGCGATGCGTTCCGCGCCAGCCTGTCGCCGTTCGAACGCGAACTGCGTCCCTGACACGCTGCCGCGCGCGGTGGCCCGGACGGTGCTTCGAAGATGACCGCGGCAAAGCCGTATCTGCTGCGTGCGATGCACGAATGGATCAGCGACAACGGCCTCACGCCCTACATTCTGGTGCGGACGACGCATGAGGGCGTCGACGTGCCGCAGGCGCATGTCAGCGACGGCCGGATCGTGCTGAACGTCTCATTGCATGCCGTGCGGGGCTTCGAGATCAGCAACGACAGCGTCCACTTCAATGCCCGCTTCAGCGGTCAGGCGCGCGACGTGTTCGTGCCGATGGCGGCAATCGAGGCGATTTACGCCCGCGAAAACCAGCAGGGGATGGTGTTCAACGCCGACGACAGTTTCGGTCCGGGCGCCCCACCCGCCGGGCAACCGCCGACGCGGCCTGGTGCCGGTGGATCACCGGGACACAAACCGAGACTGTCGGTGGTGAAATGAGCGCAGCCTTTCCTATTTGTTGATGGTCTCGAACAGTTTCACGACCTTTTGCACGCCGCCGACCATGCTGGCCGATTCCGCGGCAACGGCCGCCTGATCGGCGGGCAGCATACCCATCAGATAGACGACACCGTTCGCGGTAATGACCTTGACGCGGGTCGCGTCGAGATTCTTGGTCGCGAACAGGCGGGTCTTGACCTTGGTGGTGAGCATCGTGTCGTTGCTGCGGGTGCCCAGCGAATTCGGTTCGGCGAGCACGACCTCGTCATGGACGTGTCGGACCTTGTCGACCGCGCCAACGATCGCCGCGGCGCGGCGGCGCAGATCCGCAGTGGGAGCCTCGCCAGTCAGCAGGACGATCTGGTTGTAGCTGGTCACGCTGAGGTGTGTTCGCGTTTTCAACTCCTGGTCGTCGGCGATGGCGTTGCTCGCCTTCAATTCGATCGATTGATCTTCAATCACCGTGCCCGTGGTGCGCGGATCGTTTGCTACCGCGATGGTTGTTGCCGCACCGCCGACGGCCACCAAGGCGCAGCCCGACAACGACCCGGCACACGCGCAGGCAAGGCAAAGTGGCAGCAGCCGGAGCAGGGAATTTAAAGAATCGTGCACGGGGATACCCTCATATTGCGTCGGCGACGCGGCACGATTTTATGCCAAATCGCTTGGATAAACTCTGAACCCGTTTCTCCTGGACGCGCTCAGAATCGCCCGGTCCGGCACCCGACCGGACCGGGCTCCGCCCCATCAAGCACTTACAAGCTTGATGCGCGAGCGTGCCCTCCATGGCGCGCGGAAGCTCTGCCTTCTGCAGCTTCCCTGGATCGGCGTCGCTCCCGCCTTCATGAGTCTGCCAGGAACGCATCCCGGATCCAGTCGTAGCGAAGGTTGCCCGGTGGCGCGCCGCTGAGAGCAAGCACATCGAACCGGCAACGCGGTTCGGGCCGATTCCTGCGGCTCAGGTAATGCCGGGCGGCGAGCACGATGCGGTGTCGTTTGCGTCGATCGATGGATTCGAGCGCGGAGCCGAAGCGAGCGCTGGTGCGATAGCGAATCTCGACAAACACCAGCACCTCCCCATCGCGCATGACGAGATCGATTTCGCCGCAGGCACAGCGATAGTTGCGCGCAATGCTGTTGAGACCATGCTGCCGCAGATAGGCCTCGGCGATTTGTTCCGCCCGCGTCCCTGTGAGCGGAGCGGGCGTCATGGTGCGGGCGGGCCGGAGCCGCGCGCGGCCGGTGGTTGCTGCAGAACTGGCGTGCCGTTGCTGAAGCGGGCGAAGGTCAGGCGGCGCATGACGACGCCCTGCGCAATATGCAGCTCTCCGGTGTGACCGGCGAGTTCCCGATCCGGCTGCGCTAGCAACTGGCCGAGTTGCGGCACCAGCAGATAGGCGTCCATGCCGAACGCGAACAGCCGGGCCGACTCGGCAACGCGCGCGCTCCAGGAATCGCGCAGCGTGCGCCAGACCGTCGTGTCGCGCAGACCGAGTACGCCGGGCATGTCACCAAAGGTCAGACCATTGAGGTCCTGATCCTTGGCTGCATCGACGACGCCGGTATAGACATGATGTGTTGCATAGACCGGTAGCGCGTCGGCGCCGAGAAAGCGCAGCTGCGGCAGGATCTGGCGCGCATCCTCCGGGCTCGCGGCCAGGAACACGAAGTCGACATCCTGGCGCGGCCGCACGGTGAAGCCAACGCGGGCGCCGACGAGCTGCTGGATCAACCGATGACGCTGCCGGCTCGTGGCGATGTCGAGCGCTTCCTCGACCGCATCGGCGTATTGCTCGTAGTTGCCGCGGAAGGTGACCACTTGCACGATGCGGCCACCCAGCGCGAGCCATTCATCCTGGAACGCGCTGGAGAGCCGCTTGCCCCAATCGCTGTCCGGCGTGATCACCACGCCGAGCAGGTGGCCTTCGGCCCGGGCGCGTCGCGCGATTTCCCGCGCCTCGTGATCCGGCGGCAGACCAAATTGCACCAACCGGTCCGGCAAGGTGGTGATGCCGTCGCCCGCCTCCAGCGTATTGAGCGCCAGGGTTATCACCGGTAGCGTCGGCTGTCGCGCCAAGCGTTCCAGTTCATCCTTGGCAAGCGGACCGATGATCAGTTCCGCGCCGTCGGTGAGCGCCTGTTGATAGCGTTGCACGACATTGTCGGCCGAGGTCTCATAGATGCGGATCGAGGGACGCTCGGGATTGGTCGCATCGGCATACCAGGCCGCCAGCAGGCCGTCCCGCACCACGGTGGCTGCTGCCGCCAGTGGGCCCTGCAGCGGCAACAGCAGCGCGATGCGGGTCGGCGGCCGACTGAGTTGCCGGCTCAGCGCGCGGAGTTCGGCCAGCAGGCTGGCGTTTGCCGGGTGATCGCGATGGCGTTCCTGCCAGCCGCCCAACGCGCTGTCGAAGCGGGCGCTGTCGTGCCGCTTCTCGCGCGCGAGCAAAGCCAGTTCGAGCCAGCCCGAGCGATCGCCGACGGCGGCGCGGCGCAGCTCGGCCGGCGGCAGCGCTGACAGCGTGCGCCAGAGCGCTCGTTGGTTCGCGGCGCGCAGGGATGCCGCGCCAAGCGCTGGATCGAGTTCGATGCGCAAGGTCGCCGCCAGCATCGGTTCGCCGCGCTGCTCGGCGAGCTGGGCCTGGCTTTCGTTGGCGCGGGCGCGGGAATAGGGCGACAGGTCGTCGCCACGAAGCTGCGCCAGTTGCGCCGTCGCGACGTCGAACGCGCTGTCGCGCAATGCCAGGCGGGAACGGTTCAGTGATTCGAGTGCGGTGATGCCGGCATCGACCGGATCGGTGGCCGGCGCCGCGTAACTCCATTGGCGCGCCTGCTCCAGGTCGCCGCCATCAAGAAACGCTTCCACCGCCTGCGCGCGGTAGCGCCGCGCGGCAAGCGGTTTGGCCAGCGACGCGATGCGCAGGTACTCTTCTCCCGCACGCTTGAAGTCTCCGTCCAACGCCAGTTGCAGCGCGACCTGCGCTGGTTCGGAGTCACTGCGGGGTGCCACCGTGGTCGGTTGTGAGGTGCAACCCCAGGCTGCGATAATCACGAGCCACAGCAACCAACGCGATGGTGTCGGTCCGCCAGGCGGAGCGCGGTGAGAATCAGGTGTGAAAAACATTTCTGGGCCGGCAATAGCTGTCGTGGCAACGCCGATCGGCAATCTGGGGGACATCAGCCCACGCGCGATCGAGACCCTCCGTAGCAGCGGCTTGATACTAGCCGAGGACACCAGGGTAAGCAAACGCCTGCTTGACGCCTTCGGCATCGCCACACCACTGCGTGCCTTTCATGCGTACAACGAGAATCAGAACGCGGCGGCGCTGCTTGATCGCATCGCCACCGAACGCTTGCTGGTGTCGTTGATCAGCGATGCCGGTACGCCGCTGATCAGTGACCCGGGTTTTCCTCTGATCCGGCTGGCACGCGAGCGTGCCATCGACGTCACGGCGATCCCAGGCCCTTGTGCGGCGATTGCGGCGCTGGTGATTTCCGGCATGCCGACCGATCGCTTCCTGTTCGAAGGATTTCTGCCGCCGCGCGCCGCCGCGCGCCGCGAGCGCCTGCGCGCGCTGCGCGAGGAGCAGCGCACCGTGCTGCTGTACGAAGCGCCGCATCGCCTGCGCGCTTGCCTCGAGGATACACGTCTGGAACTGGGCGATGACCGCGGCGTGTTCGTCGCGCGCGAACTGACCAAACTGCATGAGACCTGTTACCGGGCGACACTGGGCGTCATCGTCGCACTGCTCGACGATGACGCTTACGCCGAACGCGGGGAACTCGTGATCGTGCTCGCGCCGGCCGCCGCGGCCACGCCCGAGGATGCGCGCATCGAGCAGGTGTTGCGGCATGCCCGGCGTTATCTCAGCGCGCGCGACGCGATCGCGTTGACCTGCGACATGACGGGTGCGAAGCGCAACGACGTCTATCGGATCAGCCTTGCGCTGGACAGTCGCTGGCTGCACACTCCCGACCGATGAGTCGGCCAGGCGATCGCGGATCGGACCTCGTGTCTCGATTCGAGGAAAGTCCGGGCTCCACAGGGCAGGGCGCCAGGTAACGCCTGGGGGGCGCGAGCCTACGGAAAGTGCCACAGAAAAGATACCGCCCCGCTTTGCGGGGTAAGGGTGAAAAGGTGCGGTAAGAGCGCACCGCGCCGGCTAACGCCGGTGGCAGGGTAAACCCCGCCTGGAGCAAGGCCAAATAGGGAGACGCGACCGCGAGGTCAGGTGTGGCTCGCACCAGTCTCCGGGTAGGCCGCACGAGGCGCATGGTGACATGCGTCCCAGATGAATGATCGTCGCCGTCGCACCGGTTCGCCGGTGCGACGGAACAGAACCCGGCTTATCGGCCGGCTCATCCTTACTTGTTCAGAGTCGCCCGGCCCGGTGCCTGCCCGGACCGGGCTCCGCCGATTCAGGCATGAGAGTGCTTGATTCGCGAGCGGTCATCCCTGGCGTACCGGAGCTTGTTCGAGTGATTCATCATGGGTTTATTCAGGGTGGCTGGTCTGGCGCCGGTCCGTATCGGCCTCCGCGCCAGGTCGGGGCCCTGTGGCGGCGCTGAAAATCCTCCTGCTGCAGGTAATCTCCTAAAGTGAAATCTAGGTTCCAGATATAAGGCCATAGAAAAAATAGTGTTTGTTTTGCAGCACCTTCTCCATCCGGGTTGGATCTCGTAAGTTACTGTTCAATAAGAAAATATCGGTACGTTTCTGCTTGACGAGCGCGTTCACTGCTCCGTATAGTGGCGCCCGGTGGGAAATTGTGGGGAATAGTGGACTAATTGTTCACTAATGCACGTGCTTCGGGGTATCTGTTCGGCATCGATTGACACCAAGGGTCGCATGGCGGTGCCCACGCGTCACCGTGACCGACTGGTTTCTCCGGACTCGCAATCGCTGATCCTCACCCTCAATCCCTGGGACCGCTGTCTCTGGCTTTATCCGGAGCCGGAATGGACTCTGGTCGAGGAAAAACTTCAAGCCCTGCCCGATTTCGATCTGACCAGCCGCCGGACCAAGCAAATCATGCGTGGTCATGCGATCGAATGTGCGCTGGACGGCCAAGGTCGAATCCTGCTGCCTGGCGAACTCAGGGAATTCGCAGCGATCGAGCGTCAGGTCGTAGTGCTTGGCCAGGGCAATAAATGCGAGATCTGGGATCTGGCTTCGTGGAACAAGCAGCGGGATGAATGGCTGGCCGGCGTCGTCGTCGACGGTGCGCCACCTTCGACCATGCTCGGTTCACTGTCTCTTTAGTTGGCGATGATGATGAACGTCGCAGTGTCGACGGGGCCGGTGAATCCACCCCGCGAGCATATGCCCGTGTTGCTCGAGCAGGTACTTGCCGGGCTCGCGATTCGCGCCGATGGTTGCTATCTCGACTGCACCTTCGGCCGCGGTGGCCACAGCGCGGCACTGCTCGAACGGCTCGGCGAGTCGGGCCGGGTCATCGCGATCGATCGCGATGCCAGCGCCGCCGCTGCGGCCAAGGCGCTGGAAAGTGATCCGCGTTTCACGTTCCAGGTCGCGCGCTTCTCGCAACTGGCAACGGTGGTTCGCGCGGCAGGGATGGCCGGCCGTCTTGCCGGAGTCCTGTTCGATCTGGGGGTGTCGTCGCCACAGCTCGATGCCGCGGAGCGTGGATTCAGTTTTCTGCGCGACGGTCCGCTCGATATGCGCATGAGCCCCTGCGGCCAGACCGCCGCCGACTGGCTGGCGCGGACAGCCGAACGCGATATCGAATCCTGTCTGCGCGAATTCGGCGAGGAGAAGTTTGCCCGCCGCATCGCGCGCGCCATCGTCGCGGCTCGCGTGCAGCAACCGCTGCACACCACCAGCCAACTGGTGGCGGTGCTCGACCGCGCCATCCCGCACAAGCCGCGCGACATCCATTTCGCTACCCGCACCTTTCAGGCGATCCGCATCGCCATCAACGAGGAACTCGACGAACTGCGCGCGGCATTGCCGCAGGCATTGGCAATGCTGGCGCCGGGTGGGCGGCTGGTCGTGATCAGTTTCCATTCGCTGGAGGATCGGATCGTCAAACGGCTGCTGCGCAACGAGGCGCGCGGCGGCGAGCCGGCGCCGTGGCCGCTGCCGACGGTGGCCACGCCGCGCCTCCGGCTGATTGGCCGCGCCGTGCGGCCGGACGACGAGGAAACGCGGCGGAACCGGCGGGCGCGCAGCGCGACGCTTCGCATCGCGGAAAAGCTCCCATGAAGTCGGCCTTCACTGTCGCCGTCCTGCTGCTGCTGATCGTCGTGACCGCGATGCAACTCGTCGTGATTCGGCATGAGACCCGGCAGCGCTTCGTGCAGTTGCAGGAGCTGGCCGCGGCGCGCGATCGCTACAATGAGGAATGGGGCCGCTTGCTGCTGGAGCAGGCCACCTGGGGTACCCATGGCCGGGTCGAACAGATGGCACGCAGCGAACTTGGCATGACGGTGCCGCAACCGGCCAAGATCCGGCAGATCCGATGATGACGCCGCGCCCGTCAGCGACGATATCGACGGTTCGGCCGGGCATCATCCTCGGCCTGTTCAGCATCTGTGCGCTGGCGCTGGCATGGCGCGCGGTGGACTTGCAGTTGCTGACCCGGGACTTCCTGCAGGAACACGCCGACGCCTTGCATCTGCGCGTCGTCGAAATTCCGGCGCATCGCGCGATGATCACCGATCGCAATGGCGAACCGCTGGCCATCAGCACGCCGGTAAAATCGATCTGGGCCAATCCGGGGCGGCTCGCGACGCAGCGCGAGCGCTGGCCCGAGCTGGCGCGGCTGCTCGAGATGTCGGTCGAGCAGTTGGATGCCGTGGTGACACCGCGAATCGGTCGCGAGTTCATTTACCTGAAACGCCACGTCACCCCGGACTTCGCCGAGCAGGTGCTGCAGGCCGGGATCGCCGGCGTCACCACGCGCGATGAATACCGGCGCTACTACCCGGCCGGTGAAAGCATCGCGCACCTGATTGGCTTCACCAATGTCGATGACGAAGGCCAGGAGGGCATGGAGCTGGCGTACAACCAGGCCTTGCGCGGCAATCCCGGCGCCAAGCGCGTGCTGCGGGATCGCCTCGGCCGCGTGATCGAGGATATCGAATTGCTGCGGCCAGCGGTGCCGGGGCAGCCACTGGCGCTGAGCATCGATCGCCGCTTGCAGTACGTCGCCTATCGCGAACTGAAGAATGCGGTGCAACGCAATCGTGCCCGTGCCGGCACCGTGGTCGTGCTCGACCCACGCACCGGCGAGGTGCTGGCGATGGTCAATCAACCGTCCTTCAATCCGAACAATCGCAGCGGGCTGAAGGGCGAGTACTACCGCAATCGCGCGGTCACCGATGTGTTCGAACCGGGCTCGACGCTGAAGCCGTTCACCATCGCCACCGCGCTCGAATCCGGCCAGTTCAAGGCCGAGAGCCTCATCGCGACCTCGCCCGGATTCTTTCGCATCGGTCGGCACACCGTACGCGACATCCACAACTACGGTTCGCTGACGTTGACCGGGATCCTCGAGAAATCCAGCAACGTCGGCGCCGCCAAGGTGGCATTGGCGATGGATGCCGAGGTGCTGTGGGGCACGCTCAGCCAGCTCGGTTTCGGCCGCCATCTCGGCACCGGTTTCCCCGGCGAGGCGGGCGGCTGGTTGAGTGACTATCGCAACCTGAGCGAGATCGAGCAGGCGACCCAGGCGTTCGGTTACGGCCTGTCGGTGACCGCGCTGCATCTGGCGCGCGCCTGGGGCGCTTTGGCCGACGACGGCGTGTTGCACGAGGCGTCCCTGGTGAAGCGTGACGGCGCGGATGCCGGCACGCGTGTGATGTCCGGCGCGACCGCGCGCAGCGTGCGGCGCATGCTGGTGCGTGCCGTCGAATTCGGCACCGGCGGTCTGGCGCGCGTTCCCGGCTATCAGATTGCCGGCAAGACCGGCACCGTGCATAAGGCAATCGACAACGGCTACGCCGAGGACCGCTACCTGTCGCTGTTCGCCGGCATGATTCCGGCGGCCGCGCCACGCCTGGTCGCGGTGATCGTGATCGATGAGCCGCACGCGGGCGAACATTTCGGCGGCCGTGTCGCGGCGCCGGTGTTCGCCGGCGTCATGACCGACGCGGTTCGCATTCTGAACATCGCCAGCGACGAGGTCTGGCCGGAAGCGATCGACGTCGAAGAGATCGACGCGATGGAGGATATCCTCGGCACCGAGCCGCATCCGATCAGTCGCGAACCGAGCGTGATGGGGCGGCCATGATGACGGCGCCGCGCCAGGCCACGACCTCTCTCGGTGCTCTTCTCGCGGATTGTGCCGTCACGGCTGCTGCCGACCGGTGGCGGACGATGCAGGTATCCGGCATCGCCACCGACAGCCGCGCGCTGCGCCCCGGCGATGTGTTTTTCGCGGTGCGCGGCGAGCGCCGGCACGGTGCGGCGTTCGCGCCGCGCGCGGCCGACGCGGGCGCGGCGGCGATAGTCATCGATCAACATGCGGCGTGCCCGCCTCTCGACATACCGGTGCTCATCGTCCCGGATCTGCGCGAACGGCTCAGCGCGATTGCCGCCCGCTGGTATGGCGATCCTGCGGCCGCGAGCGAGGTGGTCGCGGTCACCGGAACCAACGGCAAGACCACGGTGTGCCATCTGCTCGCCGATCTCTGGGGCGAGCGCGGTGGTTACATCGGCACGCTGGGGGCCGGCGCCATCGGCGCGCTGCGCGCGACCGGCCTGACCACGCCCGATGCCTTCGCCACGCAATGCCTGCTGGCGGAATTGCACGGCCAGGGCCGGCGTCGGGTCGCGCTGGAGGCATCCTCGCACGCGCTCGATCAGGGTCGGCTCAACGCGGTCACGACCCGCGGCGCGGTGTTCACCAATCTGACCCGTGATCACCTCGATTACCACGGCGAGATGGCTGCCTATCGCGCGGCGAAGGCCCGCGTGTTCGCGCTGCCCGGCGTGCGCTTTGGCGTGTTCAATCTCGACGATCCGGCGGCGGCCGAATTGCATCGCGTGCATTTTGGTCGGTTCGAATGCTGGAGCTTCGGCGTCACACGGACGCGCGAACCGCGGGATGCGGCCGCGGCGCTGCGCCATGTCGCGGTGCACATCGCCGCCGAACACGAAGAGGGCATGGACCTCGAGATCCATGCCGCGGCACGGCGTGAGCAGGTGCGCGTGCCGCTGGTCGGTGGGCACAATGCCGCCAATCT
>JADLEV010000063.1 GCA_020845935.1 Gammaproteobacteria bacterium | reverse complement strand
TCCATTTGCCTGAATCGCAGCATAGCATTCCATGACGAGCCCGCATTTCTCATGCCCCTTTGTCGCGAGATTGCCGAGAGGCTATCGCGGTTGGCCGTACGGACTGATGGACGATGCCGGCGTAGCGGACACTCCGTCAAGCCGGCAGCCGGGAGTGTTGCTCAGCCCAGCGGGCAGACCGACGGTCGGAGTAGGAGGGTGTTGAGGCATGCGCGTTAGCGACTCGCGCGAAAATACAACGGTACCGGTGCGTGGCGCCGCAGTGCTGCGTTTCCTGTATACGATGGCGTTGTGGCTGGCGTTGCCGTTCGTCGCGCTGCGTTTGCTGCTGCGGGCCGTGCCGCAGCCCGAGGGTATGCGCCAGTGCTGCGAGCGATTTGGGCTCGGGGCCGGCGATCTGCACGGTCCGATCTGGATCCATGCGGTCTCGGTCGGTGAGGTTGCCGCCGCTGTGCCGTTGGTGCAACGGCTGCATGAGCGCGGTGTGCAGCCGCTGCTGGTGACGACAACCACGATGACGGGTCAGCAGCACGCGCATCGCCTGCTGGGAGGCGCCGTGTCCGTGCATTACCTGCCGCTGGATGTTCCTTCATTCATCGATCGCCTGGTCGATCGGCTGCGGCCACGATTGTTGATTCTGATGGAGACCGAGTTGTGGCCCAACCTGCTCGAATATTGTCGGCGGCAGGGCGTGCCGGTCGTTCTGGTCAACGCCAGATTGTCCGAAACATCGACGCGCGGCTATCGCCTGGTCCGGCCGTTGACGCAGGCGATGCTCGAATCCCTGACCTGGATTGCGGCACAAACTGAAGCGGATGGTGCGCGGTTTCGCGAACTGGGTGCCACGGCGGAACAGCTGGCGGTAACGGGCAACCTGAAGTTCGACGTGACCGTTCCCGAACACGCGGTGCGCCATGCGGCCGATAAGCGGGAGGAACTCGCCGGCAAGCGCCCGATCTGGATCGCGGCAAGTACTGGTGCCGGCGAAGAGGAACTCGTGCTCGACGCATTCCGGCTCGTATGCCGCGATCTGCCGGAAGCATTGCTTGTGCTGGCGCCGCGGCATCCGCATCGGGCTGATGAAGTGGAGCGTCTCTGCCTGCGGCGAGGCTTTGCCGTGCAACGCCACACCGCGCCCAGCGCAGCAAGCACCACGGCGATCTATCTGCTCGATACCGTCGGCGAACTGTTCGACTTTTATGCCTTGGCAGATGTTGCCTTTGTTGGCGGTAGCCTGAACGGTGCGGGTGGCCACAATGTGCTCGAGCCTGCGGCGCTGGGTGTGCCGGTGCTTGTGGGGCCGGATACCGCAAATTTCGCCGCGATCACCGAAGCGCTCGTTGCGGCCGGAGGCGCCTGCCGAATTATCGATGCGGTGACCTTGGGCGCGGCAGTGACGGCGCTGCTGCTCGAACCGGAGCGGCGGCATCGCGCCGGCACGGCGGGACGAGGGTTTGTTACCGCACACGGTGGCGCGACCGAGCGGGTGTTGTTGGAATTACTGAGAGTGCTCCGTGCGGTCAACGATCAGGTCGGTCCGAACCAGCCCAAGTGAGCTGGTTCGGATCGTTGCAACGGATCGGGAATAAGGAAGCTCCGCAATGGGCAGAGCTTCTGCACATCACGCACTACAAATCCAGGAGGGAGTTGCTCAGGGATGACACAATTCGGATCAGGGAGCGCTTACGTCACCGGTGTTGGCAGCCGCTTGGTCGCGTACCAGCCAACTGTTGGCGAGTGCCAAATCGTCGGCCGCCAATGTCCCTGCGGCTTGCTTCAGCTTGAAAATGGACAGGATGTAATCATAGCGGGCGCGAGAGTAATCCCGTCGTGACTGGAACAGATTGCGCTGTGAGGTGACGACATCTCCCGCGGTTCGTGTGCCCACCTCGAATCCGGCTTGGGTCGATTCGAGCGCGGTTTCCGCCGAGACCACGGCCTGCGTGTAGGCCTTGACCGCGCTAATCGTCGACAGCACTTCAAGATAGGATTGCCGCGCCTGCCGGTATACCGTTCGCTGCTGCTGTTCGAGCCGCTCGATCGCTTCGCTGTGGCGATGCTCGGCCTGGCGCGTACGGGAAACGATCTGTCCACCTTCGTACAGGGACAGCGATAGATTCAGCCCAATGCCACTGCTTTCCTGCTCGCTGTCGCCGAACCTGCCGCCGCTGGAACTGAAGCTATGGCTGCCGGAAATGTCCAGGGTCGGCAGGTGATTGGCATATTGCGCACGGATATCCTGGTGCGCTAGGTCGGCCGCGATCCGTGCCGAGGAAAGCGCCAGGTTTTGTTCGAGCGCGGTATTGACCCAAACCTCAATGTTCTCCGGATCGGGGCTGGACAATGGTGGGTTGGTGCCGAGGCGCGCAATCTCCGTGTGATAGGCAAGCGTCACCTCACGCAAACCTTCACGAGCATTCTCCAATGCGTTGCGTGCCAGGATCTCGTTGGCGACCGCACGGTCGTATCCCGCCCTCGATTCCTGGACATCCGTGATGGCAATCAAGCCGACTTCGAACCGTTGCTGCGCCTGTTCCAGCTGACGTTGCAGGGCCTCGAGTTCAGCCTGCGCGAATGCCAGACTGTCCTCCGCACCCAACACGGTGAAGTAGCGCTCGGCGACTCGCACCATCAGCTCCTGCTGTGCCGCGATCGTTTGGTACTGTGCCTGCTGCAAGCGCTGATCGGCCTGCCGCAAGGCGATGATCCGGTCGTAATGAAATACGGGTTGCGTCGCGCTCAACGACAATTGTTTGGATTCGTACGTGGAAATGCCGGGGATGCCGAAACTCGCAGTCTTGGTATCGGATCGGTTGTAGGCGATCTGGCCGCTGAGTCGCAGTGATGGCAGGAACAGTTGTGCCCGGGCCTGCGGAACACCTTCCGCCACGGCGGCCGCATTTGCCTGCGCTTGCAAGTAGGCCGGATCGGTGCCCTCGGCATCCTGGTAGATCGCGAGCAGATCCGGAATGTCCGCGGCCTGGACCGATGCGGTGAGGCCGGCTGCGAGACCAAGGGCCAAGAAGTACTCCCTGCCAATGCGCATGATATCTATTCTCCCGACCCGGCTGCTGCTCGGGTCCTCCGTTAAAACTGAAACGCGTCGCGGCGCGGTGCGTTCAGTAAAGGTTTCAATTCGGTTTCGAACAACGCTTGTTGAGACCAGTTGCGGTCGGAAAGTTTCGTGAACAGCGTGGCGGTCATCGCTGGCGGTACGCCGAGGACGATGAACATACGACCGCCAAGAGCCAGCATGTCGAGTAACCGTGGATCGAAATCGTTCAGCGCGCCGGTGATGGCCACGACATCGTAGGGTCCATCGACGAGATATCCGCTCGCACCGTCAGCCACCCGGAGCTCGACATTGTCGTATGTGCCGCGCATACGTTCGCGCGCCGATTGCACGAATGGCTCATGGATATCGATGGATACCGTATGCTGCGTCAGGTGCCCCAACAATGCGGCAACGAAGCCAGAGCCAGTGCCGATTTCGAGCGCGCGGTCCGTCGGCTTCGGCGCCAGCGCTTGCAGCATGCGGCCCTCGACTCGCGGCGTCATCATTGACTCGCCATTGCCAAGCGGAATAGGAAAATCAGCGTAGGCAAGATCCTGATAGGACTCGGGTACGAAGTGGTCACGAGGCACGGCGGCAAAGGCGGCTAGCACCGTGGTGTCGAGCACCTCCCACGGGCGGATTTGGCTGTCAATCATGTTACGGCGAGCCAGTTCGGTATCCATCGTCGGAAGGTCCAGTCGGCAAGGGGAAGAGTCAGAACTCAAGGTTTGCTTGATGCGTGCCATTATACCGCCGAGCATCCGGATTACATCTCGCGTTTGTTGCCGTGGTCAGCGGGTCGGCTTTAGTCCCGGCACGATCGTCGCAGGACGTTGCCGGTGAATTCCGGCCGCAGGTAGAAGCCACGCGGCAGGGTCCAACCGGGAGCGCCATCACCGTCATGCATGCGCGTGCGCGCTCGGCCATGCATTGCCTTGGGACGGATCTGCAGATACACACCGAGTTCACTGGACAGCATATCGAGCTCGCCGAGGCAGGTGGCATCAATGATCTCCTGCCAGTCCGCACGAAGGACTTGCAGTTCCTCCTCGCTGGGACTCCAGCAACGCGGCTCGCCCACGACGCGTGTCGCGAGCGGGGTCCGCCGCTCGGCAACGATCGGCATCCACAATACGCGTGCCAGCTTGCGTCGCACCAGCGATTGCTCCCAGGTCTCCGTCGCGGCATCGCGCAACACGAGTGTGCAGACATAGGTCGATTCCAGTACCCGCCCATGCGGACTCAGCGGAATCGTCTTCAGTTCGATACCGAGGCCCGGAAAATCGGGCTCCGGCGCGGAACCCGCGCTGGCGCCCAGTGCCTGTTCGAGCAGCGTGCCGATCCAACCTTTGCCGCGCGCAGGTATGGTCGGACCAGGCCGGCCCAGTTCGGTGGCGATGGCGCCGAGTGTGCGGCCATGCAAGGCCTGCGCGCGTACCAGCAACTCCTGTTCGGAGCCGGGCGGTGTCCGGATCATTCCTGCGCCAACGCGGACTCTATGCGCTCGATGAGGCAGCGGCGAACCTCCGGGTCGGTGACTGGAACGTCATCCAGGTCGGTGATGTAGAACGAATCCTCGACGCGTTCGCCGAAGGTCGCGATCCGCGCGTTGTGCAAACGGACACGGCAATACTGCATCGCACGGCCGACTATGGACAGAAATCCCGGTCGATCCGTCGCCACCACGCTCATCAACGTCAGCGGCGAACCGGGCTGCTCGCTGAATTCGACCTCGGTCGGGATCGAGAAATGTTTCAGGCGGCGCGCCGCGGGGCGTAGGCGCGGTTGCGGCAGCCGGCCGGTCGTGAGCGTCGACCGTAGCCATTGCGCGATTTCTTCGTAGCGTCCGTGTCCTTCGACCGGACGGCCGCTCTCGGCTTCGAGCACGATGAAGGTATCGAGCACGTAGCCACCGGCGGTCGTGATGATGCGCGCGTCCTGAATGGTCAAACCGAGCCGATCCAGTACCTGCGCGGTATTGGCGAACAGGTTATCGACATTGGCCATGTAGATGAAGATCGATGTGCCACCGCGATTCTCGAAATTGCGGATTCGCACCAGCGGCGTGATGCTGACGCCGTGTTCCAGAATGGCCGCCGTGTGCCAGGCAATTTCGTCGGGCAAGTGCCGGTAGAAATATTCTTCGCCGACGGCATTCCAGATGGTCCGGATCTCGGCTTCGGCGAAGGCCGATGGCGCCAGCAGTTCCAGCGCAGCGGCTTTGGCGTCGGGCATCCGTTCGGCACGGAACGGTTCCCGCGCAATGTCCCGTCGCAACATCGCCGCGGTGCCGCGATGCAACTGGTTCAGCAGGGTTTCCTTCCAGGTGGTCCAGAGCTGCGGATTGGTGCCACGGATATCGGCCACGGTCAGCAGATACAGGTAGTCGAGGCGGACCTGATCGCGCACGAGATCAGCAAATTCCTGAATCACCGCCGGATCGGAAATGTCCTTGCGTTGCGCGGTGAGCGACATGACCAGATGGTGGTTCACCAGCCAGGCGACCAGTTGGGTGTCGAAATGGCTGAGCCCATGCGCTTTGCAAAAGGCGATCGCCTCGAGCGCGCCGAGCTTGGAATGATCGCCATTGCGCCCCTTGGCGATGTCATGAAACAGCGCGGCAAGGTACAGCAATTCGAGTTTCGGGATGCGCTGAATCGTCTGTTGGCATTGTTGCGATACCGCGGCGTCCCGTTCTGGAAAGAGACAGTAGCGGACGTTGCGAATGACGAACAACACGTGTTCGTCAACGGTATAAATGTGAAACAGGTCGAACTGCATCAGACCGGTGATTTTCTGGAATGCCGGCAGGTAGCGTTCGAGCACTCCATAACGATGCATCCGTTGCAGTTCATTGCCGACCCGCCGTGGCTGGCGGAAGATTTCCATGAACAGGCTCTTGGCGCGAATGTCGTCGCGGAACGATTGGTCGATGAGATGAACGTTCTCGCGGATCAGGCGAATCGTGCTGGCGCGCACGCCCTGAATGTCCGGATGTCGCTGCAACAGATAGAACACTTCGAGCAGTGCCGTCGGGCGGTGGATGAACACGTTCTGCCCGGTCGCTTCAATCGCGTTGTTGTGGATCTGGAAGCGACGGTTGATTGGCTCGATCAGCGACGGCTTGCCGACTTCCAGGATCGCCTGCTGGAAAAGGCCGAGCAGCATCTCATTGAGCAGACTCAACTCGCGCACCGTTCGGTAGTAACGCTTCATGAACTCCTCGACCGGACGGTTGCTGCCATCCTCCGGATAGCCAAACTTGGCGGCGACCAGCTTCTGGAAATCGAACAACAGGCGGTCTTCTCTCCGGCCCGCGGCGAAGTGCAGCGTGCAGCGGATTTCAGCAAGAAACCGGCGCCCGGCATCGAGCGCGGCGAACTCCTGTTCGGTCATGAAGCCGTTGGTGACCAGACCGTGCAGATTCGGTGCCTGAAAGTGCCGGTTGGTGGCCCAGGCAATCACCTGGATGTCGCGCAGACCGCCCGGGCTTTCCTTGACGTTTGGTTCGAGTCGCTGGATTGCGTCATCCGCCTTCGCATGCCGATCCCGCTGTTCATCGAGCTTGGCCTGAAAGAACTCTTCGACGGGCCATACCCGCGGCGGACTGACGGCCTGTTGCAGGCCACGGAACACTGGAACCGCGCCGGTGATCAGCCGCGCTTCCATCAGTGCCGTGGCGATGGTGATGTCACCGCATGCCGCGTCGGCCGATTCCGCAACGGTGCGCACGCTGTGTCCGATATCGAGACGGATATCGAAAAGGAACGCCAGCAGTGCCTCAATGCGACCGCGGGTTTCGGCATCGGGCTCGGCCGCGAGGACGATCGCGATATCGACGTCGGAGCAGGGGTACAACTCGCCGCGCCCGTAGCCACCGACCGCCAGCAACGCATGGGGCGTTCGATCCATCTCGAAGCGATGCCAAAGGCTCCGCAGCAAACGATCGACAATCCGCGCACGCTCGGCGAGCAGCGCATCGACCGGCTTGCCCGCCGCGAATTGCTGTCGCAGAAGTTCCAGTTCCTGGGCCATCGCCGCGCGGATTGACGCGGCGGTAACATCCCGGATCCGGGATGCGTCGAGTTCGGCCAGGGTCAGCGGTGCAACCTCAGTGGTGGACATCAAGCACCTCGCCAATCCGCTGGGTCAGCACCTCATGGCCGTCAGCCGTCACCAGGACGGTGTGCTCCCATTGCGCGGACAGGCTGCGATCGCAGGTGACCACCGTCCAGTCGTCGGCGAGTACCTTCACGTGACGCTTGCCGGCATTGACCATCGGTTCGATCGTGAAGGTCATGCCCGGACGCAGTTCGTGCCCGGTGCCGGGCGTGCCGTAATGCAGGACCTGGGGATCCTCGTGAAACTCGCTGCCGATACCATGGCCGCAATACTCGCGGACGATGGAAAAGCCCCGTGATTCGGCATGGCGCTGTATCACGGCGCCAAGGTCGCCGAGACGGATGCCGGGTTTGACCATCGCGATACCAAGCAGCAGGCACTCGCGCGCGGTATCGACCAGGCGGCGGGCGCGAACAGATGTTTCGCCGATGCAGAACATCATGCTGGTGTCGCCGTGATAGCCATCCTTGATCACGGTGATGTCGATGTTGACGATGTCGCCGTCGCGCAATTGTCGCGGGCCGGGAATGCCATGACAGACGACATGGTTGATCGACGTGCAGATGGATTTGGGGAACCCGCGATAATGCAGCGGTGCGGGAATCGCCTGCTGTTTTTCGACGATGAAGCGGTGGCAGAGATCGTTCAGATATTCGGTGGTCGCGCCTGCAACCACATGTGGCGCGACCATCTCCAGTACTTCAGCCGCCAGTCGGCAGGCCGCTCTCATTTTTTCGATTTCGGCCGCGCTCTTGATAGGAATGGGCATCTAGTGGTAGGTCCAAGTCATTGTTGCTGCTGGGGTTCTATGTTATAAAGCGCCCGCGCAACGCGCAATCCGCCCGTACACCGACACGTGGATCAGGGTGTCCAGCAATGTCGTCAATGCCGGATCGATCCGCGGGGTTTACGGAAGCAAAACCCTGATCAGGAGAACACCATGGCTGAAGTAAGCATGCGCCAGATGCTGGAAGCTGGCGTGCATTTCGGACACCAGACCCGGTTCTGGCACCCCAGGATGGCCCCGTACATTTTCGGGGAACGCAACAAGATCCACATCATCAATCTCGACAAAACGCTGCCGTTGTTCAACGACGCGGTGTCGTTCGTCGGCCGTCTCGCGGCAAAGCGCGGCAAAGTCCTGTTCGTCGGCACCAAGCGCGCGGCGCAGAAGGCCGTTCGCGAGGAAGCCGCCCGTTGCGGCATGCCGTTCGTCGATCGACGTTGGCTGGGCGGCATGCTCACCAACTTCCGCACCGTGCGCCAGTCGATCAAGCGGCTCAAGGATCTGGAAACGAGGCAGGAGAACGGCTCGTTCGACCGCATGTCGAAAAAGGAGGCGCTCGGGTACCGTCGTGATCTCGAAAAGCTGCAACGCAGCCTGGATGGCATCAAGGATATGGATGGCCTGCCGGATGCACTGTTCGTGATCGACGTCGGGCACGAAAAGATTGCGATCGCCGAAGCCCGCAAACTTGGCATTCCAGTGGTCGCCGTGGTCGACACCAATTGTTCTCCGGATGGTGTCGATTATCTGATTCCGGGCAACGATGACGCGATCCGTGCCATCAGCCTTTATGTTCGCGCCTTCGCGGATGCGATTCAGGATGCTCGCTTGACCGTGGCCCAGGCTGCGGCCAGCGCCGGCAACGAGTTCGTGGAACTCGATGGCGACGGCTTGCCGGTCATTGCCGGCATGATCGAGCCGGTTCCGGCCGAGCGCAGACCGCAAGCACGGCGACCGGCGCGCGATGGCGCAGGCGCCGGACGGGCCCGGAAGAGCCCGCAGCAGGTCGAGGCGACAACCGATGACACCGGACGCGGTACCAAAGCGGATGCAGGTAACGGCAGGCGCGGCAAAGGGGCAAGCAAGCCGGCCGGCAAGTAAGCAGTCCGGCTGGTGTGCAGCCGTTATCCACTTGTGCGGGGCGGATAAACAGCCCTGAGCGTGGCTCGGGTGACGAAAAGTCTCCCGGCGCCAGGGCTCCCCTGCAAGTTGGCCGCCGGAGGCGGACATCGCCCATGTGGCGATGTCCGCCACGGCGTCTACAGAACAAAGAGAATTCGAGGTAAACAAACGATGGAAATTACGGCGGCGCTCGTCAAAGAACTGCGAGAGCGATCCGGTGCGGGCATGATGGAATGCAAGAACGCGCTGGTGAAATGCAACGGCGACCTCGACGCAGCCTACGATCATCTGCGCAAATCCGGCATTGCCAACGCCGCGAAAAAGGCCGGGCGGATCACTGCGGAGGGCGTGGTCCTGATTCGTACCGATGCGACCGGACGCCGGGCGGCAATGGTCGAGATCAATACCGAAACCGATTTTGTCGCCCGCGACGAAACCTTCCTCAGCTTTGCCGACGCGGTGGCGCAGACGGCGTTGACCGGCGTTGCCGCGGATGTCGCTGCGCTTGGGACGGCGCCGATGCATGGTCATGACAATGACAGCGTCGAAACGGTACGGGCGCGAACGGTCGCCAAGACCGGGGAGAACATCACGGTGCGACGGTTCACGGTGATGGATGCCGATGGAGGCATCATTGGCGATTACCAGCACGGCCGGCGCATTGGCGTGCTGGTGCGGCTCTCCTCCGGTGATGTCGCGTTGGCCCGTGATATTGCGATGCATGTCGCAGCGAGCAGGCCGCTCTGTGTCAGTGAGGCGGATGTGCCCGCAGATGCGCTGGCGAAGGAAAAGGTGATCCTGGAAGCCCAGGTCGCCGAGTCCGGCAAACCGGCCAATATCGTCGAGAAGATCGTTGCCGGTCGCTTGCGCAAGTATATCGATGAAGTCGCGCTGCTCGGGCAGCCGTTCGTCAAGAACCCCGAGCAGAAGGTGGGTGCGCTGCTGGCCGAACGCGGAGCGAAGGTGCTTGGTTTCACGCGCTTCGAAGTCGGGGAGGGGCTGGAAAAGCGCGTCGACAATTTCGCCGAGGAAGTCATGGCGCAGGCCAAGGCCGCGGAGTGACGACGGAGCAAGCCATGGCACCGCAGCCGCTGCGCGCAGGAATACCGCGCCGGGTCCTGATCAAATTGAGTGGTGAAGCGCTGATGGGGGAGGATGCCTATGGCATCAATCCCACCGTGCTCGGCCGTATTGCCAACGAAACCCGACAACTGGTCGAACGCGGAATCCAAGTCGCGATAGTTATTGGTGGCGGCAACATCTGTCGCGGCTCTGACCTTGCCGCGCTGGGCATGGATCGCATCGCGGCCGATCACATGGGCATGCTCGCTACCGTGATCAATGGCTTGGCGTTGCAGGATGCCCTGGAACACTTGCAGCAGTCGGCACGCGTGATGTCTGCGTTGCAGATCCATCAGGTCTGCGAGGACTACATCCGAAGGCGGGCAGTGCATCACCTGGAAAAGGGATTCGTCGTGATCCTGACGGCAGGGACAGGCAATCCGTTTTTTACGACCGATTCCGCGGCCAGTCTGCGGGCAATCGAAATCAATGCCGATTTGATGATCAAGGCGACCAAGGTCGACGGCATCTATTCCGCCGATCCGGTGAAATGCCGGACTGCGCAGCGCTACGAGGTCATCGCCTACGATCAGGTACTGGAGCAGAAACTGGCGGTAATGGATGCGACCGCGATCGTGTTATGCCGCGACAACCGCATGCCGCTGCGCGTCGTTGACATGACGCGGGACGGCGCGCTGGTGCGCGCCGGAACTGGCGAAAGCGAAGGAACGCTGGTGACCTTCGCGGCCTGAAGGTGGCAGAGCGTTTGTTGGAGATTAGAGCATGATTGAGGATGTCATCCGCGACGCAAAGGCCCGGATGGAAAAATCGGCGACAAGTTTCCGCGCCGAGTTGACAAGAATGCGGACCGGCCGCGCCCATCCCGGTCTGCTGGAGCATCTGAAGGTCGATTACTACGGCGTCGAAACACCGATCACGCAAGCCGCGACTGTCAATGTCGAGGATCCGCGGACGTTGACCGTTACGGCCTGGGACAAATCGATAGTCACCAAGATCGAGAAGGCCATCCTCGAATCGAATCTCGGCCTCAATCCCCGCACCGCAGGCAATGTGTTGCACATCCCGATGCCGCCGTTGAATGAGGAGCGTCGCCGCGCATTGATCAAAGTGGTTCGCGGCGAGGCGGAACAGGCCCGGGTGGCGATCCGCAATGTCCGCCGCGACGCGAATCACATGCTGAAGGAACTGGTCAAGGAAAAGGAAATCAGCGAGGACGACGAGCGTCGTGCCGAGCAGGAAATTCAGAAGCTGACCGATGGGCACATCAAGAACATCGATTCGATGCTTGCCGAAAAGGAAGCGGAAATGATGGAAGTCTGAGGCGGGCCGCGGCGGTGGATAACGGCTTGCCAAAGCATGTCGCGATCATCATGGATGGGAATGGCCGGTGGGCGGAACAACGTCAGATGCCCCGTTTCGCCGGCCATCGTGCCGGTGTCGAGACGGTTCGCGCCATCGTCAAGGAATCGGCACGTCTCGGCATCGAAGCGCTGACACTGTTCGCTTTCAGTACCGAGAACTGGCGGCGACCACGCCCGGAAGTGAACTTTCTGATGGACCTGTTCATGTCCGCGCTCGATCAGGAACTCGACGAATTGCATCGGCGCAATGTGCGTTTTCGCGTCATTGGAGATCTCGATGGCTTTTCGCGCAAGCTGCGCAGCGCTATCGAGCGCGGCGTGACGCTGACCGCCGGCAATGACGGGCTGACCTTGGTCATCGCGGTCAACTACGGCGGCCGCTGGGATATCACCCAGGCGATGCGCAAGCTCGGGACCCGCATCCGCGATGGCCAGCTGGCACCCGAGGAGGTCACCCTGGACCACATCCACGCCGAACTGTGTCTCAACGATCTGCCGGAGCCCGACCTGTTCATCCGTACCGGTGGGGAGCATCGCATTTCGAATTACCTGTTGTGGCAGTTGGCTTATACCGAACTCTATTTCTGCGATTGCCTCTGGCCGGACTTCGACATCATTCAGTTCCAGCGGGCGCTGGAAAGCTATGGACGCCGGCAGCGCCGGTTCGGCATGACCGGTTTGCAGGTCGAAGCCAATCAGGGCAGTGGCGCGTTGCAGGAGATGCAGTCGGGTCTCTAACAACGTCGATGCGTTCGGAAACCACGCAACGAGTGATAACGGCTTCGGTTTTGGTCGTTGTCTCCGTCAGCGTCATCAGTTACTCGCCGGCACTGCTGGCGGCAATTCTGATGACGGGGCTGATCGGGTTGGTCGCCTGGGAGTGGACGCACCTCGCGATGTTGTCCGACGCCAGGGCACGCGTGCTTTACAGCGTGGTGACCGCGTTGCTGGCGGCCGGGGTCATGTATTCCAATTCGGGTGAACACGGCACCACGGTGTTGCTCATCGGCTGCATCTGGTGGCTGATCGCCGCGATCTTGCTCTATCGACACCAGACCGGAGGCTGGCACGCGTCGTGCCACACGCCGACGCTGCTCGTGCTTGGCTGGCTGCTGGTACTGCCGGCGACCGGGGCGTTGGCCTCATTGTTTCTCGCCGACCGCCAAGTGCTGCTGTTCTACATGGTGCTGATCTGGATCGCTGACAGCGCCGCGTATTTCGGCGGCAGACGCTGGGGTCGGCACAAGCTGGCGACGCGGATCAGCCCGGGCAAGACCTGGGAAGGGTTTGCCGTCGCGGTCACGGCGGTTATCACCACCTCAGTTGCTTTTGCGTTGGCGCGCGGCAACGGCGCCGGCGGCGCAATCCTGCTCGGCATGCTCGGCGCAATCTGTGCCGTGGCTTCCGTCGTCGGAGATTTGTTCATCAGCCTGATCAAACGGAATGCCAAGCTCAAGGACAGCGGCGCGCTGCTGCCGGGGCATGGCGGCATCTGGGATCGAATCGACGGCGTAACCGCCGCGGCGCCGCTGTTTGCCATCTTCTGGTTCAGTGCCGGAGGGTTCCTGTGACCACGATAACCATCCTCGGGGCGACCGGGACTATTGGGGTCAACACGCTCGACGTCATCGGCAGGCAGGCCGATTCCTATCGGATCCACGCGTTGACGGCACGCCGCAACATCAACAAGCTGTTCGACCAGTGCGTTGCCTGGCAGCCGCGCTTCGCCGTGGTCGAGGCTGATGTGGATGCCGCCGCGCTGAGCGCGAGGTTACGTGCTGCCGGCGTCGCGACCGAGGTCCTGGCTGGCGCGGCGGCACTCGCCGAGGTTGCCAGCGCGAAGGAGGTCGATTGCGTCATGGCGGCGATCGTCGGTGCGGCCGGATTGTTGCCGAACCTCGCTGCGGTCGAGGCCGGCAAGCGCGTGTTGTTGGCGAACAAGGAAGCGCTGGTGATGTCGGGTCCGCTATTTACCGATGCGGCACGCCGCCACGGTGCGACGGTGTTGCCGATCGACAGCGAACACAACGCGATTTTCCAGTGTTTGCCACAACCGGCGAATGAGGGGCTGCCGGCGGCGGGGGTCAAGCGGCTGTTGCTGACCGGATCCGGCGGACCCTTTCGAACGTTGCCACTCGACGAACTCGAAACGGTGACCCCGGAACAGGCCTGCCGTCATCCGAACTGGGTGATGGGCCGCAAGATCTCGGTCGATTCCGCGACGATGATGAACAAGGGATTGGAAATCATCGAGGCCTGTTGGTTGTTTGATGTACCACATCGATTCATCGAGGTCGTGGTGCACCCGCAGAGCGTGATCCATTCGATGGTCGAATATCTCGATGGCTCGGTACTGGCGCAGCTCGGCAATCCCGACATGCGGACACCGATCGCGCATGCGCTGGCGTGGCCACGCCGGATCGAATCGGGCGTGCCTTCGCTGGATTTTTTCCGGCTCGGTGCATTGACCTTCGATCCGCCCGATGAACAGAGATTCCCCTGCCTGCGCCTGGCGCGCGAAGCGATCGCCGCCGGTGGTAACGCGACCGCCGTACTCAACGCGGCCAACGAGGAAGCGGTTGCCGCGTTTCTTGATCAGGCGATTCCGTTCACCGCGATAGCCCGCCTGATCGAGCGGGCGCTTGAACGGATCGCGATTCGAGCGGTCAATTGTCTCGATGAGGTGCTCGAGGCCGATCGCGAGGCGCGTCTGCTGGTTCGCAGCGCAATCAGCGAAACATCCTGAAGGCGGGCGGGAGTTCAGGTAGCAATGGTGGATTTCGTTCAGGCAGCATTGGCGCTCGCGCTCGCGTTGAGCGTGTTGATCGCGTTTCATGAGTTCGGCCATTACTGGGTCGCGCGCCGGCTTGGCATTCGCGTCCTGCGTTATTCCATCGGCTTCGGCCGACCGTTGTGTCACTGGTGGCCGCGGCCGGGGCGTTTGTTGCCGACGCTGTCGTTCCGGGGCGGCGCGCCGGTGCGACCGCCGGATGTGCCGGAGGACACAAGTGAATTCGTCATCGCGGCCCTTCCGCTCGGCGGTTACGTGCGAATGCTCGACGAACGCGAGGGCGAAGTGCCGCGCGAGCAATTGCACCGGGCGTTCAACCGCCAGCCACCATGGATCCGAATCGCCGTAGTTGCCGCCGGCCCGATCGCGAACCTGGTGTTCGCGGTGCTCGCCTACTGGCTTGCCTATCTCATCGGTATCCCGGGTGTCAAACCGGTGGTCGGCGAGGTTGCGGCAGAATCGATCGCGGCGCAGGCTGACTTGCGGTCCGGTGATGAGATTATCGCTGTCGCCGGTAAGACGACGCCGACCTGGGAATCAGTGATGAACGCCACGATGCCGGAAATCGTCCGACGCGCGCGCGTCGTGGTCGAGGTAACCCGTGCTGGCGGCACTGCACGCCTGCAGTTTGATTTCGGCCCGCTGCACATCGATACCGTTTCGGAGCAGGGGTTCTTTGCCGCCATCGGTGCGAGGCCGAAACAAGCCGTTCTGGCACCCGTCATCGCTGCAATCACACCGGCAAGTCCGGCCGAACGGGCAGGCTTTCGCGCCGGTGATTTCGTCATTGCCGCTGATGACACACCGATCCGCGACGGTCACGAGTGGATTAACTACATCCGCACCCGACCGGAGATCCCGATCCGAGCGCTGGTCCGGAACGGTGATCAAACGCGCGAGGTCACGGTCGTGCCAGAACGCATCAGCGATCAGGAAGGCACATTCGGCCGGATCGGCGCCGAGATCGGCGCGATGCAGCAAGCGGATGGGGATGACTCGATGCGCAGTGTCGAACGCTTCGGACCGGTGACGGCCTTGGGCAAGGCGATCGGCAGCACCTGGGACATGGCGGCGCTGCCCGTCAAGCTGATGTGGCGAATGATTTTTGGCGAAGCATCGACCACCAACCTGAGCGGACCCATAAGCATTGCCGGATTCGCCAGCAAGTCGGCAAGCCTTGGCTTCATTTCGTTCCTGACGTTTCTCGCGGTTGTGAGCGTTGGTCTGGCGATCATCAACCTGTTGCCCATTCCGCTGCTCGACGGCGGACACCTACTTTTTTACCTGATAGAATCCGCGCTCGGCCGGCCAGTACCGGAAGCCATCCAGAACGTCGGCCAGCAGGTCGGCTTGGTAATCTTGTTAGGATTGATGAGCCTGGCCTTGTACAACGACATCATGCGTATCATCTGAGCCAAGCGTGGCCCTAACGCACCCTTCTCGCGATATTCCAACAGCAGGCAACGATCGGACAGCTCTTCGGCGAGCCTGTGCGGTTGCGCTGCTGCTGGCGTTGTTCGCGGCATCGCCGACCCGTGCCCAGGATGCATTTGTCGTCGAGGACATCCGGGTTGAAGGACTGTCGCGCATCGCCGCTGGCACGGTCTTCAATTACCTGCCGATCGGCGTCGGCGATCGGGTTACCGACGAGCGCTTGCGCGACGGCGTGCGCGCGCTGTTTGCTTCAGGTTTTTTTCGCGATGTTCGGGCCGAACGCGACGGCAATGTGCTGATTTTGATCGTCGAGGAGCGCGAGTCGATCGCCAGCATCGACATTGAAGGCAACAAGGCGATCAAGACCGAAGACCTGATGAAGGGCCTACGGGAGATCGGCTTCGCGGCCGGCGACGTCTACAACGAAGCAATCCTCGATCGCGTCACCCAGGAACTGCAACGCCAGTACTTCGCGCAGGGCAAGTACGGCATGACAATCGATACGAAATTCACACCGCTGCCTGGCAATCGGACCGCGATCCGGATGACCATTACGGAGGGTGAGGCGGCTCGGATTCAGCGGTTCAACATCGTCGGCAACAGCGTCTACGGCGATCGCAAGCTGCTCAAGGCCTTCGAACTCAAGGGCCCGAATCTGCTGTCATTCATCACCAGGTCGAATCAGTACTCGCGCGAGAAACTGACCGGCGACCTGGAGGCCCTGAAGTCGTTCTATCAGGATTCCGGCTACGTCAATTTTCGGGTCGATTCGACCCAGGTCACCATCACTCCGGATAAGCGCGATGTCTACATCACGATCAACATCACGGAGGGTGACCGCTACACCATATCGGACGTGAAACTGGCCGGCCGTCTGATCGTTGATGAACAGGACCTGGTAAAGCACGTGCTGACGCGTTCCGGCATGACCTATTCGCGCAAACTTGTGACCGAAACCAGCAAGAGCATTTCCGACCGGCTCGGACATGACGGTTATGCATTCGCCAACGTCAATGCGATTCCGGAAATCGACGAAGAACACAAGACCATCGCCTTGACCTATTTCGTCGATCCGGGCCAGCGCGTCTACGTCAATCGGATCTCGTTTGTGGGCAACACCGGGACCCGCGACGAGGTGCTGCGGCGGGAAATGCGCCAGCTGGAAGGTAGTTGGATCTCGACGCAGATGGTCGAGCGCTCGAAAGTGCGTTTGCAGCGGTTGGGTTTTTTCGAGGAGGTCAATGTCGAGACGCCGGCGGTCGCAGGTTCAAGCGATCAGGTCGACGTGACCTACACCGTCAAGGAGCAACCATCCGGCAACCTGATGCTGGGCTTCGGCTATGCCGAAGTATCCGGTTTCATGATCAATGCCAACATCGCGGAACACAATTTCCTTGGCAGTGGCAAGAGCGTCAGCTTCGCCTTTACCAACAGCAGTATTTCGCGCGTATTCAGCCTGGGCTACGTGAACCCGTATTGGACCATCGACGGTGTCGCCCGCGGCTTCAACCTGAGTTATCAGGAGACCAGTGCCGAGAGCGCGAACATCACTCTGTACGACTCCGAGTCCGTCGTCGCCGGAGTCAATTTCGGTGTACCCATTTCCGAGTACAACTCGGTGTCCCTGGCGGCCTCCTACGAATCCACGAGGATTGACCCGGATAGCCTGTACGTGGCGGATCAGGTACGCGATTTCATCACGCGCGAAGGCAGCAAGTACAACACGCTGCGGCTTTCGGCCGGGTTCGCCTACGATACGAGAAACGCCGCAATCTTCCCGGATCGCGGCATGCTGCATCAACTTACCGTGCAGATCGCTGCGCCGGGCGGTGATTTGCAGTATTTCAAGGCCGGGTACGACGGGCGCCTGTTCATCCCGTTATTCAGCGACTTCACACTGCTGTTGAAAACATTGATTGGCTGGGGTGACAGCTACGGCAAAACCAAGGAACTGCCGTTTTTCGAGAACTTTTATGCCGGCGGTGCCGGTACCGTGCGTGGCTATGAGGACAATTCGCTCGGGCCAAGGGACGAGTTCGGCCGGGCACTGGGCGGCACGCTGTCGGTCGTTGGCAACGCCGAGGTGATCATCCCAATGCCCTTCCTCGAGGTGAAGTCGGTAAGGCTGACCGCGTTTGTCGACATGGGCAACGTCTTCAGTGCTGCGGATCGGTTTCAGTTTCGCGACCTGCGCTTTTCTTCCGGGTTGTCGGCAGTGTGGCTGTCGCCCTTTGGTCTGCTATCGGTTAGTATCGCGAAACCGTTTCACAACCAGCCGGGCGATGATACGCAATCCTTCCAATTCAGTTTCGGAACCGCGTTCTGACGAATGGTGGCATGGCGATTTGTTCTCAGCGTAATTAAGGCAACAATTCAGAGGCGAAATATGAAGTTCAATTTCAAAAGGTTGAATGGCGCGGTACTGGCCGCGGCGGCGATGCTTCTCTGCGGGGCGTCCGTTGCCGCTGAGTACAAGATTGGATTCGTCAATTCCGCTCGTCTGTTGCAGGGGTCGCCACAGGCGGAAGCGGCGACGCAGGCGCTGGAGCGCGAGTTCGCGCCGCGGCGGCGGGAACTGGAAACGAAGCAGAACGAAATCAAAACGATGGAAGATCGGCTCAACAAGGATGGCGCCGTGATGAGCGAGAGCGAGCGCGTCAAGCTCGAGCGCAATCTGGTAGAGCAGCAGCGCGAATTGAAACGCCGAGCCGAGGAGTTTCAGGAGGATGTCAATTTCCGCCGTAATGATGAGTTGGGCAAGATCCAGCGGCAATTCATGGAAGCCATCCAGGTGATTGCGAAGGAACAAAAGTACGATTTGATCGTCAGCGAGGGGGTCATCTACGCCAGCGAGCAGATGGACATCACTGGCGCCGTGCTTGAGCAGCTGAAGAAAACCACCGCAGCGAAACCTTAATAAAGAATCAGACCATGCTTTCGACGGCGATCGCGACCTCGGATCGCGGCCGCGTCGGTTGCAAAATGGCACCGTGGGGAGGGGTCGGCAGCAATGGATAAAACGGACAACATGGATATCCGCAAGATCCTGCAGATCATGCCGCATCGGTATCCGTTCCTGCTGATCGATCGTATCGTCGAATACCGACCGTTCGAGCGGATTGCGGCACTCAAGAATGTGACCATCAATGAACCATTCTTTCAGGGTCATTTTCCGCACCGGCCGATCATGCCTGGGGTACTGATCGTCGAAGCAATGGCCCAGGCAACCGGGATGCTGGCCTTCTATTCCGACGGTATGGAGGATCGCGACCGGACCTATTATCTGGTCGGTGTCGACAGGGCGCGGTTCAAGAAACCGGTGGAGCCTGGTGACCAGCTGCTCGTTTCCGCGCAGTTGCGGCGACAGATTCGCGGTATCTATCAATTCGACGCGACTGCTTCGGTCGGTGATACGGTGGTCTGTACCGCGCAATTGATGACTACGGAGATGAGCCAGCGGCAGTGATCGATCCGACGGCTCGCATCGATCCGCGCGCCTCGCTTGCGGCCGATGTCAGCATCGGGCCGTGGACCGTCATCGAAGGGGAGGTATCGATCGGTGCGGGAACCTCGATTGATTCCCATGTCGTGATCAAGGGGCCGACCCGCATCGGCAGCAACAATCGTGTCCATGCGTTCTGTTCGATCGGTCAGGATCCCCAGGACCGGAAATACCGTGCGGACGATCGCTCCGAATTGCGCATTGGTGACGGCAACGTCATCCGCGAGTTCTGCACGATCAATCGCGGTACGGAACACGGCGGTGGTCTCACCCGGCTTGGCAACGACAACCTGCTGATGGCTTATTGCCACGTCGCGCACGACTGCCAGGTCGGCAGCGACATCGTGATGGCAAACAACGCAACGCTCGGCGGCCATGTCGAAGTTCGTGACCATGCGATGCTCGGTGGCTTCACGGGAGTCCATCAGTATTGCCGCCTTGGCGAGTACAGCATGACCTCGATTGCGGCGATGGTCGTCAAGGATGTACCGCCGTTTGTCATTGCGCAGGGCACTTGGGCGCGGCCGCGCGCAATCAACCGCGTCGGCCTGCAGCGGCGTGGCTACGATCCGCGCATGATTCGTGTCGTGCGGGACGCTTTCGCGACGCTGTACCGTCGCGGCCTGAGCCTTGCCGACGCGCTGGCGCAATTGCAACTGGTCGCGCAAACCGAGCCTTTCGTGGCGCTGCTCGTCAGGTTCATCAGGGAGTCCCGGCGCGGTATCATCCGTTGACAGGCTGCTGGTGCGAGCAATCGCTGTCAGCGCCCCGCTAAGCTTTCGTGAGCACTGTCGGTCCTCGCGAGTCGGCGCGGCGCCGGGGCTGTCAACGCGTTTATCCCCGCGGCGCAATCCAAACACGGTCTGGGTCAATGCGCATCGCCGTCATTGCAGGAGAACCATCGGGAGATCGGCTGGCCGCCGGCATGATCCGCGCGATCCTCGCGCGTCGACCGGAGTGCGACGTCTTCGGAATGGCCGGTCCGGCGATGCGTGCCGCAGGTTGTACGGGACACTTCGGTATCGAGCACTTGTCCGTCATGGGCATCAGTGCGGTGCTTGCCAGTTATCCGCGCCTGAAACGTCTACAGCGATCGGTTCGCGATAGATATCTGACCCTTCGGCCTGACGTCGTTGTCGGCGTCGATGTCCCCGATTTCGTCCTGCCGATCGAGCGCGCGCTGAAGGACGCTGGCATTCGAACCGTGCACTTCGTCAGTCCGACGGTCTGGGCGTGGCGACCGGGGAGGGTGCATCAGGTCGCGCGTGCGGCGGACCGGTTGCTGGCGATCTTTCCGTTCGAACCGGATTGTTACCTGGGGACCGGCTTGCGGGTCGAATACATCGGGCACCCATATGCGGACGAGATTCCGTTGGAGCCACGCCGCGACGAGGCACGCGACAATCTAGGTGTCGGTGGCGACTCTCGGTGTCTTGCGTTGCTACCGGGTAGCCGACGCAAGGAATTGCTGCGGCATGCGGAGCCATTCCTTCGCGTGGCCGCTGAAGTCACACGCCGGCAGCCGGGTTTGCGTATTCTTTGTGCCCCCGTCGATGCGGCTTCGCAAGCGTTGCTCGAACAGCAACGCGCCGCCTGCACGCCGGGCCTGCCGGTAATCTGGTGTGCCGGTCGGGCGCGGGAGACGTTGACCGCCGCCGATGTCGCACTGGTTGCGTCCGGCACGGCGACGCTGGAGGCGTTGCTGTGCCGGTGTCCGCAAGTGGTCGCGTATCGCACGTCCTGGCTCGATTACACGGTGCTGCGGCCGTTGCTGCGGGTATCGTCGATCGCACTGGCCAACATCGTCGCCGGGGACAACCTGGTTCCGGAATTCGTTCAGGGGCAGTTGCAGCCGCCCCTGGTGGCGGAGGCCATCATGGCCTGGCTGAATAGTCCGCGGCGGGTCGCTGCCTACCGGCGCCGCTGCGACGAATTGCATCGCACCTTGCGCCAAGGCGCGATGCAACAGGCCGCAGCCGTGGTTCTCGATATGGCGGGAGGTGTTTGATGCCGGGGCTCATTGCCGGTGTCGATGAAGCCGGGCGCGGGCCACTGGCTGGTCGCGTCTATGCCGCCGCGGTGATTCTGGCACCGGAGACGATCGAGCACCGGATGCGTGACTCGAAGCGCCTCAGTGCCCAGCGTCGGGAACGACTTTATGACGAGATCCTTCACAACAGCGTTGCGAGCGCGATTGCCTGGGCGGAGGTCGATGAAATCGCCGAACTCAATATTCTGTGGGCCACGATGCAGGCGATGCGGCGCGCGGTGCTGAGCTTGGCGGTGCTGCCGGAGCAGGTCCTGATTGATGGCAACCGCTGCCCGGAACTGAGCGTGCCCGCGCTGGCGATCGTCGGTGGCGATGATTGTGTGCCGGCGATCAGCGCGGCTTCGATTCTCGCCAAGGTGGCGCGCGATCGTCACATGCTTGAGCTGGACGTGCGTTATCCCGAATACGGTTTCGCGAAACACAAGGGTTACCCGACCGCAGAGCATCTCGCCGCACTGCGGCGGCACGGACCTTGTCCTGAGCATCGGCAAGGTTTTGGGCCGGTCGCAAGCTGCATGGCATCGCGGAGCGCCGGCGATGACTGACACGCCACGGTTTGTGCATCTGCATCTGCATACCGAGTACTCGATAGAGGATGGTCTGGTGCGGATCGACGATCTCGTCGCGCGTGGCCGTGCCGAGGCAATGCCGGCGCTTGCGGTCACCGACCTGAACAACATGTTTGCGTTGGTCAAGTTCTACAAGGCGGCCCAGCAGGCCGGTATCAAGCCAATCGTGGGTGCGGAAGTCAGCGTTGCCAGCGATCGACCGCAGGAAAGTCCGTCAAGGCTGCTGTTGCTGTGTCAGGACTATGACGGCTACCTGAATCTGTCCCAGCTGTTGACGCGCGCCTATCTCGAGGGCCGGCGGCGCGACGGTGTGTTCCTCAACGAGGCGTGGCTGACGCCGGGAGCTGCGGCCGGCTTGATCGCAATCGGTTCGCAGCAGTGGGGGGATGTCAGCTCGGCACTGCGGGAACACGGCGGTGAGCGGGCAAGGCGCCGCCTAGACTGGTGGCGGACGCGCTTCGGTGATCGCTACTATTTGGAGCTGACCCGGGTTGGCCGCGACCAGGAGGAAGAGGTCAATCAAGCGCTGCTGACCGGTGGCGTGGAGTTCAACGTGCCGTTTGTCGCGAGCAACGATGTGCGCTTCATCAACGCCAGCGAGTACGAGGCGCACGAGGCCCGTGTCTGTATTCAAGCCGGCAAGACGCTTGGCGATCCCCGCCGGCCGCGGCACTGTACCGCGCAGCAATATCTGCGCAGTGCGAGTGAAATGGCCGCCCTGTTCCAGGATCTGCCGGATGCGCTTGCCAACTCGGTCGCGATTGCGCAGCGCTGCAACTTCGAGCTGCAACTGGGGCAATATCATCTGCCCGAGTTTGCCGACGCAGGTCCACAAGGCGTCGACGCGCGGTTGCGTGGTGACGCGGCCGCCGGACTTCTGCGACGCTGGCGGGCACGCGGCAACGTGCTCGCCGACGATGCGGCAATGGCGTTGCAGCAACTGCCGGAAACCTACCGCGGCCGCCTGCAGTTGGAAACTGAAGTCATCGCAAAGATGGGATTCTCCGGTTACTTTCTCATCGTCGCGGACTTCATTGCCTGGGCGAAGGCGCAGGGGATCCCGGTCGGACCGGGGCGTGGATCCGGGGTCGGCTCACTGGTGGCCTATGCCCTTGGCATCACCGAACTCGATCCGATCCGATTCGACCTGCTGTTCGAGCGGTTCCTCAACCCCGAACGCGTGTCGATGCCAGACTTCGATGTCGATTTTTGTATGGAGCGCAGGGATGAGGTCATCGAATACGTCATGCGGCGCTATGGCGGCGAACGCGTGGCGCAGATCATCACCTACGGCACGATGGCGGCGAAGGCGTCGGTCCGTGACTGCGGGCGTGTACTCGGGCACGCCTATTCGTTCGTCGATCAGATCGCCAAGACCATACCCTTCGAACTGCACATGACTTTGACTCGGGCGCTGGACGAAAGCCCGGAGCTGAAGCAGAAGTACGACGAGGACGAGGACGTGCGCGCCATCGTCGACCTGGCGCTGCAACTGGAGGGTTTGACGCGCAACGCTGGCCGACATGCCGGTGGCGTCGTCATTTCACCGCGGCCGCTGACCTCGTACATGCCACTGTACTGCGAACAGGACGGGGCGATGCCGGTGACGCAGTTTGACATGGGAGATGTCGAATCCGTGGGCCTGGTGAAGTTCGACTTCCTCGGCCTGCGCACGCTGACCATCATCGACTGGGCCCTGAAGGACATCAATGCCGCCCGTATCGCACGCGCCGAGTCGCCGATTGACATCAATCTGTTGCCGCTCGATGACGTGCCGACCTATGCCTTGATTCGTTCCGCACGGACCAGCGCGGTATTCCAGCTCGAATCACGGGTGATGAAGGATTTGATCCGGCGGATGAAGCCGGAAGATTCGTTCGAGGATCTGATCGCGCTGGTCGCACTGATCCGCCCGGGGCCGTCGGGGATGATCGATGAATACATCGATCGCAAACACGGCAAGACCAAGGTCATCTATCCGCATCCATTGCTCGAGCCTATCCTCCGCACGACCAACGGCATCATGCTGTATCAGGAACAGGTGATGCAGATCGCACAGGTTCTCGCTGGCTATTCGCTCGGTGCCGCCGATACGTTGCGCCGGGCGATGGGAAAGAAGAAGCCCGAGGAGATGGCGAAACACCGCGAGAAGTTCGTCGCCGGTGCTGCGCTGAATGGCGTTGCCGCCGAACTCGCGGCCGAAATCTTCGATTTGATGGAAAAGTTCGCCGGCTATGGCTTCAATAAATCGCATTCGGCCGCATACGCCTTGGTCGCCTATCAGACGGCGTGGCTGAAGGCGCATCATCCGGCGGCGTTCATGGCGGCGGTGCTGTCCTCGGACATGGACCATACCGACAAGGTGATTGCGATGCTGGACGAGTGCCGGCGTCTCGGCCTCGCGGTTGAGCGGCCGGACATCAATCACTCTGCATTCCGCTTCACGGTGTCATCGGCAAAAGGCATCCGCTATGGTCTCGGTGCAATCAAGGGGATCGGGCGCAACATCATCGAAGCAATCACCGAGGAGCGGGAACGCCTCGGCTCGTTCCATGACCTGTTCGAGTTCTGCCGCCGGGTCGGCCCACGCCGTCTGAACAAGCGCTCGGTAGAGGTATTGATTCGTGCCGGCGCCTGTGACGGTTTCCAGCAAAGCCGGAGGTACCTGAGCGATACCTGCGAGGCGGCAATGCGCACCGCCGAGCAGCAGGTGCGGCGCCTGTCGGCCGGGCAGGAAGACATGTTCGATGCCGGTGCCGGTACAATATCTCCGGTTGCTGCAACGTCGGACTTTCTGCGGCAGCAGGAAGAGTGGCCGGACGAGGTACGGTTGCGGCATGAAAAGGAAGCCCTTGGCCATTACGTCAGCGGGCATCCGATCGCCCGCTACGCCGCGGAGTTGCGGTGCGTCACTTCCTGTTCGCTGCAGGAACTGAAGCCGGGCCGGCGCGTCGTCGCGGGTCTGGTGGACAGCGTCCGCCTGCAGCGTGGCAAGCGCGGCCGATACGCTATCGTGATGCTCGATGACGGCAGCGCCCGCGCGGATGTCAATGTCTACGCCGAGTTACTGGAGGGCGTGCTCGACAAACTGGTGCAGGACACCGTGATCCTGGTCGAGGGAAATGCGGGTGAGGACCGGTTCTCCGGAGAATGCACGCTAACCGCGGAGAAGGTTTTTACGATCGACGAGGTTCGCCGCAAGTATGCGCGTAATCTGATTCTGGATGTCGATGCCGGTGATCCGGGTTGCGTCGACGCTTTGCGCACGGTGCTCGCGCCCTACCGCAACGGCCAGTGCCCGGTAGTGCTTACCTATCGCCGTGACGGCGCGATCGCTCGCATCCGGCTCGGCGCTGCCTGGTGCGTCGAGGCGAATGATGCGCTGCTGGCGGATTTGCGGCGCTGTTTTGGCGGCGATCGGGTGGCGCTGGAGTATTGACGGCATCGGCGCCGGGCGTGGTGCGGTACCGTGGCGGTACCGATTTCCGGCCGGTGTTTGCTGGTGTAGACCGTCCTTGATGGAAGCGACTAATGAAATATCTCGACTTTGAACAACCAATCGGCGAACTAGAGGAAAAGATCGAGGAGCTGCGCAGTGCGGGCCATGATGCCGATCTGAACATCAGCGAGGAAATCACGCGCCTGCGGCAGCGGGCGAACGAGCTGACCGATCGCATTTTCAGTCGCCTGACGCCGTGGCAGGTGTCGAAGCTTGCGCGCCACCCGTTACGACCCTACACGCTCGATTACGTCGAACGGATTTTCAGCGACGTACATCAATTGCATGGTGATCGCATGTTTGCCGACGATGAGGCGATTGTCGGCGGCCTGGCACGACTCGATGGCATGAGCTGCTTGTTTGTTGGCCACCAGAAAGGCCGCAATACCAAGGAAAACATCCAGCGCAATTTCGGCATGCCGCGGCCAGAGGGTTATCGCAAGGCCCTGCGTCTGATGGAACTCGCCGATCAGTTCCAACTGCCCATCATCACCTTCATCGATACCCCGGGCGCTTATCCGGGGGTGGGTGCGGAGGAGCGTGGGCAGAGCCAGGCGATTGCGATCAATCTGCAACGGATGGCCGGTTTCCGCGTGCCGATTGTCTGCGTCATCATCGGCGAAGGTGGTTCGGGCGGGGCGTTGGCGATCGGTGTCGGCGATCGGGTGCTGATGCTGCAGTACGCGACCTATTCCGTGATCAGCCCGGAGGGTTGCGCTTCAATCTTGTGGAAGGACGCGAACAAGGCCGAACTCGCCGCAGCCAGCATGGGGATCACCTCGCAGCAGCTCGCCGAATTGGGCGTGATCGACGCCGTCATTCCGGAGCCTCCGGGCGCCGCACATCGTGATTACGATGTCGCGGCGCGCAATGCCAAGAGCGCCATCGTCGATGCGCTACGCCAATTGACGCCGCTGGCGCCGGAACTCCGACAACAGAAGCGCGTGCAGCGTTATCTGGATCTGGGCCGGTTTGAAGACCGATGATCCTGTAGCCGGGCTCCTGCCGGACCTGCGGCGCCATCTGCCCGAGCACGGCAGACTGTGCGTCGCCTACAGTGGCGGTATCGATTCCCATGTGCTGTTGCACTTCCTGGTCGGAAAGGCGCATGAGCTTGGCCAATCGATTGTCGTTGGTCACATCAATCATGGCCTGCATGCGCAAGCCGATGCCTGGGAGCAGCATTGCCGCGACGTTTGTGCCGCGTTCGGCGTTCCCATCGTTGTTGCACGCATCGATCAGCGGCCGCAGGCCGGGCTGAGTCTGGAAGCCTGGGCACGGCAGCAGCGCTATCGACTGTTGCGCCGGCTTCTCGGAGAGGATGCGGTGCTGGTCACTGCGCACCATGCACGCGATCAGGCCGAGACGTTTCTGCTGCGTGCTCTGCGCGGCGCGAGTACGGCGGGTCTGGCCGGGATCAGCGCATCGGTCCGGATTGAGGGGTTGCACGTCGTGCGGCCGATGCTGCACGTTGCCAAGGCAGCGATCGATGCCTACGCCGCGCGACATGGCCTGGTTGCGGTCGAGGACCCCAGCAACGAAGACCTGAATCACGACCGGAATTTTATTCGGCATGTTGTCATGCCGCTCGTGCGCGAGCGCTGGCCGGCAGTCGATGCGGTCTGGTCGCGCAACGCCGGCCTGCTGCGCCAGGACGCAGATCTGCTGCACCGGCTCACGGCCGAAGTACTCGAACACGCGCTGCGCGGGCCGCAGCTCGACCTGAGCAGAATGGCAGGGTTGCGAGCAGATCTGCGCGAGGCGGTGATGCGGCTTTGGCTGCGGCGCAGTGGCCTCACACCGCCGACACGACAGCAATTGGAGCAACTGCTGCGCCAGGCCTTCGACGCCGCAACCGATCGCAATCCCGTGATTCGCCTCGGCAGCCACGAGGTGCGGCGATTCCGCCAGTGCCTGTATCTGCTGCCACCGCTGCCGGAGCGCGGGCGGACGTTCCGGGCGAAGTGGAATCCGGAGACCCCCTTGCCATTGCCGTGGGGTCTGTTGCACGCGGAACCCGCTGTGGGGACAGGCCTGGCGGTCGATCGCATTACCGGTGCGACGATCGAGGTGCGGCTGCGGCGCGGTGGGGAGCATTTCCGGATACGGTGCGCCGGTCCCCGGCGTCGCCTGAAACTAATCTTGCAGGAACTTGACGTACCCCCTTGGGAGCGGTCACTGCTGCCGTTGCTGTTCGTCAACGGTGAGCTTGCCGCGATCGCCGATTATCTGATTGTCGAAGAGTATCGAGCAGCGGCCACGGCACCGGGCCTGCAATTGATCTGGGAGCGAAAGCGGTAGGAATTAATCTGTGATCAGGACGCGGGTACCGACGCGCACGTACCGTGTCAAATCCATGACTTCGTTGTTGGTCAGCGCGATGCAGCCGTGGGTCCAGTCGATGTGTTGATGAATCGTGAGGCGATCCGGGGTCATTTCGCCGATTCCGTGTATGCCGATCGAGCCACCAAGCGCCGTGTTTTGCGGCGGCACATCGCCGGTCTTGAGCGCCGAGACGATGCGATCGAATTCGCGCTGCGAAATGATCTGGTTCTTCAATCCCTGAAAGGCGTCCTTGATGTTCGGATAGCCTATCTGGATGAAATAGTGGTACGCGCTGTTGGCACGAAAACCAACCACACGATAGACGCCGACCGGAGTCTTGTTGTCACCGACCCGTTGCTTGTCACCGGCACCACCGCTGCCGACAGCGACCGCGAACCGGCGCTCGATATGATCTCCCGCCTTGACCAGCATGACCTTGCTGGCCTTGCGAATTTCCAGCGCAAAGCGGGAATCGCGAGCGGGGGCTTCATTGGCTCCGGCAGGCGTCGTCGCAACAACCAGCAACAGCGCGGCCGCGAACGGCGGGATCAATCTCCCAATCACCCCGAAACGCTCCTCCAATCGATCTGAGGTCCGTTGATATTAACCCAATTATCCATGGGGTTACGACAGGTTTCTACAACCAAAGGAAGCTCCGTAAAAGGGCGAACTTCCGTGTCGGGAACCTCGTGCTCGCGCGGCATGCGCGCAAGCACCAGCCGCGTGGAGGCTAATTCTCGCGCAACGACCAGACGCCATCCCAATCGGACGAAGGAGGTGCGGCCATGTAGCGGCGGGAACGCTCGATGAATATCCGGCATGGCCGATCATCCGGGCGCAAGGCTTGCGCGACCGCGAAGGCACCGATTGCGTCCTGAAACTGCGACGCCCGGTACAAGCGCAAGCCACGCTCGAAATGACCGATGAACTCCTGGGCGGCGTTCGTTTCGGCCTGGGACCAGCGGCCCATCACCTCGAACAGGGCGACCGGAAGTTCCCGGCCGCGGACTCGAATCAAGTCGAGTTCGCGCAGCAGGTACCGTCCGGACAGTTGCCGCACGGTTGATCCGCTGGCCAAGATTCTCGTACCGAAAAACTTGTTTGCCGATTCCAGCCGCGACGCGAGGTTCACGCCGTCACCTACCACCGTGTAATCCATCCGGCGTACGGAACCAATGTTGCCGGCCACGACCTCGTCGGAATTGATGCCGATGCGGATTTCGATCGGCTCATGGCCGGCGGCGACGCGCTCGCGATTAAGCCGCGCCAGGACTTCCAGCATCTCGATCGCGACCCGGACCGCGCGTTCGGCATCGTCCGCGGCGGGAAAGGGCGTGCCGAACACCGCCATGATTGCGTCCCCGATGTATTTGTCGAGGATGCCGCCGTGCTTGAAGATGACGTCCACCATTGTGGTGAAGAATTGGTTCAGCATCGCCACGGTACCCTGTGGCCCGAGACGCTCGCTGATGTTGGTGAAGTTGCGAATATCGGCAAACAGGATCGTTGCCTGTTGCGCGCATCCACCAAGCGCCGCATCGCCGGCAGCGAGCAACTGGTCGACCAACTCCTTGTTCATGTAGCGTGACATGGCGCCGCGAATGCGTTTCTCCGCGGTAATGTCCTCAATCACGAGCATCGAACCGAGAACCGACTGATTGGCTTCGTAAATCGGTGACGAGATGACGTTGACCGAAATCGATTCGCCATCATCCCGTTGATAGGTTGCATCCAGCGTGGTATCGGGAAGACGGGATTCGTTGACCCTACGCACGGCCCCGAGAATCCAGCGATTGTCGCTGGTAAAGACCTGTTCGGCACTGCGGCCCAGAACATCGCGTACGTCGCGTTTCAAGGTCCGCAATGCGGCATCGTTGACCGTTTCGATACGGTGGCGGTCGTCCAGCGTGATGACTCCGTTGGTCAGACTGCGCAGCACGTTTTCGCAATAGTTCCGCTCCTGCAGCACGTCGCGGAACAGCCGGGCGTTGTCCAGCGCGATAGCGCTCTGGGCGGCGAGCAGTTCCAGCCGGCGTTCATCACGCCTGCTGAAGTGACCGCCGTTGTTCTTGTTCAGAACCTGCATCACGCCGACCGCACTGCCCATCTTGTCAATGACCGGGACGCAGAGAACCGTTTGCGTCCGGTAACCGGTCTGTTGATCAACATCCTGGTTGAACCGCGCATCGGCATAGGCATCACGGATGTTGACCACCGTGCGTGTCCGGAAGACGTGACCGGCGATGCCGCGGCGATCGGGCAGGCGGATATCCGGTTGTTCGATCCCCTCCGCGACTCGAGACCAGAGCTCGCCACGACGCGGGTCGTGCAGGAACAGCGTGCTGCGCTCGGCATCCAGCAAATCGGTGGCAATCTGCATGATTTTCCGCAGGAGCTTGTCGAGGTCGAGTTCCGAGGAAATGGCCTGGGTAATTTCGACCAGGCGGGATTCCTCGCGCTGTGACACGCGGGCACGCTCGACGAGATGCGCATTCTCCAGGGCAATCGCGGTGTGGGTGGTGAACGCTTCCAGCAACGCCTGGTCCGCGGCAGTGAATTCGCCGACGCGCTTGTTCAATACTTCAGTGACGCCAATGACTTGACCATCGCGGGCACGGACCGGGACGCAGAGCAGACTTGCGGTGCGATAACCTGTTTCCGCATCGATACGAGGACTGAATCTGGGGTCCGCATAGGCCTGCGGCACGATGGCGCTCACGCCGGAGGAAAACACCGATCCGGCAATCCCTTCTTTGCTGGCAAACCGGATCTCGCTGACGAGGTCGCCCTGTGCCACGCGGGAGAAAAGTTCATCGTTGTCCGCGTCATACAGGAACAACGTGCTGCGGTCGGCGTTGAATGCATCGCTGATCAGGCCAATCAGGCCATGTAGCAATTCATCCAGGGGGAGGTGCCGCGAGATGCATCGCGTCGCCTCGATCAGCGCGTCCAGCCGCGTCGCGAGGTCATCGATGCGATGATGCAAACCAAGCCGCTCGTCTTCGGAGAGCGACGAGATTGCGCGTTCCAGTGCGGTGTGCCGCGCACAGCGTTCGAACCAGTCTAAAAGCAGGTGCTGCGCTGAATCGGCTGCCGTCCTGGTATCCGCCAGCACGGATACCGTTGGGTCGTGGGTCATAAACAGCGTACCTCGGTGGGCGGCCCGCGAACTTGAATCCCGGACACCGTCTTTTCTTTATAATGCGCGGTACTGCCGGGCCCTATTCTACCCGGCGCGGACGACATGTAAACAACCGTAATCAGGATCCACATCCGGCCGATCGACGCCCCGGCGCCGGCGGCTGACGCAAGGGAGGCGGTATGGAAAGAACGGAGTTGGTGGCCAACCGGATTATCGATGTCGTGCTGGTCGAGGACCACGCGGTAGTGCGCGCCGGCTGTCGAGTGATTCTGCAGAGTTCCGGCAAAATACGGATTCGGGCGGAACTCGACCGCGCGGAACCCGCCTACCGCACCTACCTCGAACTCCGCCCCGACGTCATGATCATGGACCTCACCCTGCCTGGGCTCGGCGGCCTGGAGGCCATCCGGCGAATCGTCGTCAGGGACCCCAACGCGCGGATTCTGGTGCACTCGATTCACGAGGCAACAGTCTGGGCCGATCAGGCGCTGCGAGCTGGTGCACGGGGCTACATCATGAAAAGCAGCGCGGCCGACGGCCTCATCAATGCGGTCATCCAGGTTGCGGCGGGCAAGGTGGTAATCGACCGCGATATGGCACAGCGGCTGGCGCTGCAGCGGGTGCAGCACAAGAATTCCCCACTGCTGCGCCTCGGTCCGCGGGAGTTCGAAGTGTTTCGTCTGCTTGCGGGGGGCGCATCGGCGGCAGACATCGCGCGGCGGTTGTCACTGAGCCGCAAGACGGTGGCCAACTACGGCACCCGCATCAAGACCAAATTGGGAGTGAGGACCGTAGCCGAACTGGCGCTGTTGGCGATCCAGTACGGTGTGGTCGAGGTGGAGGCATTACAGTGAAGGCGACGTGGGCCGGGTTGCTGGCACGACGGACACCGTTAATCATGGGCGTGCTCAACCTGACGCCGGACAGCTTCAGCGATGGTGGACGGTATGCCGACGATGACGAAGCCATCGCCCAGGCTGAAACGATGGCACGGCATGGCGCCGACATCATCGACATCGGCGGTGAATCGACGCGCCCGGGCGCAGCCAGGGTCGATGCCACGGAACAATTACGGCGCATCGAGTCGGTGCTTGGCGCGTTGCGGGTTCGGCTGCCGGGGTTGTTGCTAAGCGTCGACACGACCCTGCCGCGGGTGGCGGAGCGAGCCCTCGATCTGGGCGCCGGGATGCTGAACGACATTGCCGCCGGCGCCGAGGCAGGCATGTTCGCGCTGGCCGCGGAGCGGCGGGTGCCGATCGTGCTGATGCACATGCGCGGCGCTCCGTCGACGATGCAGGCGGCACCGGCCTATCGCGATGTCGTCGGCGAGGTTCGCGCCTACCTGCTCGCGCGCGCCGAACTGGCGGAACGCGCCGGTGTCGCGCGCGAACACATCGTGCTCGACCCGGGGATCGGTTTTGGCAAGACTGTTGCGCATAATCTTGCCCTGCTCACGGGGCTGCCGGAACTGGTTGCGACCGGTTATCCGATTCTGCTCGGGGCGAGTCGCAAGAGCACGTTGCGCACCGTATGTGGTGCCCACCAGGATCCGGCCCTGGTGGGCGCTACTTGCGCGACGACCGCGCTCGCATTCACGCACGGCGTCCGCATCGTGCGCGTGCATGATGTCCTGCCAAATCGTCAGGCCGCCGATGTCGCGTGGGCGATCCGGTCGAGCCGTGAAGCTCCCGATGAGGCAATCTCTGATTAGCGGGCCGGGCCGCGACGCGGAAACCCGAGTTCCCCCATGGCGCGCGCCAGGTCGGCTCCGGCGGTCTGTGGTTTCACCTCGCGATCGATGCGCGCCACCTTGCCCTCGACATCGATATAGAAAGTCCAGCGGTTGGTGAAACCGGCGGCGTGCAGCACGCCATAGGTCCGTGCGACCGTCTTGTCCGGATCGGCGAGAATCGGGAAGCCGGCGTTGTGTTCCTTGGCGAATGCGGTGTTGTCCTCGAGCGTATCGACGCTCGCCATGAAATAGGCGACATCGAAGGACTGAATTTCCGCGGCGCTGTCACGCAGCGCTTTGCATTGGGCCGTTCAACCGCCGGTGAACGCCTTCGGGAAGAAGGCAATGACCACCGGCCGCACCCCGCGGAACTGCAGCAAGGTATAGGTCTTGCCATCCGATGCCGGCAACGAGAAATCCGGTGCCGGGTCGCCGACTTCCAGCGCCGCGCCGGACCGTGCACCGGAGATCCCCGCCGCCAGCATGGCGAAGCCGAACAAACGGCTGGTGAGTGACTTGAGTTTGCTCATGACGATTCCCCTTCCAAGAAGACTTGGTGGTAGCTACGGACCGAGAACCAGTCTCTCGGCCGGCCGTCAGACCGGAGCGCTCGATGTATCGATCGCGCCGCGTCAGAGCGGCACGTCGTCGCCCCGACATTGACATGATATCCGCCGTTCGGATTGGTTCCGCACCCAGGTTCGGGTAAGGGTCGGAACCGACCTGCACCGGATCGCCGAAGTGCAGTCGAGAATGACCGGATCTGTTTGCCACGATCCGGCGCTGCATTGGCGCCACAGCAAAGCGGGCTAAACTACCCATCTTTCCCGCCAGCCCAATCAAACACGCCATGGCGCCAGACGACAAGGTCAATCCGGACGACGTGCAGTTGCAGTTGCGCGAGGTCGAAGACCTGTTGCGTGCCGCGCGGCTCGACGAGGAATCACTGCGCGCAGATGGGCTTGGCGCCGCACAGCGTACGGTCGAACTGGCTGACCGGGCCGAAATCCTGACCATGCGGCAGCTGTTGGACGCACTGCATCCCGCCAATGTCGCGTTCATCCTCGAAGCGCTGCCGCTCGGGCAGCGGCTGTTCGTCTGGGAACTGGTCAAGGCGGAGCGCGACGGCGAAATCCTGCTCGAAGTTTCGGATGCGGTGCGCGAATCGCTGATCGAGACGATGGATCGCCAGGAACTGAAGGCGGTCGCGGAGACCCTCGAAGCCGATGAACTTGCCGACCTCGCGCCGGATCTGCCGCGCGCCGTTTTCGACGAGGTGTTCCAGTCGCTCGACGCCGAGGAGCAGGCGCAACTGCGCGCGGCGATGTCCTATCCGGAGGATACGGTCGGCGCACTGATGCGTTTCGACATGGTCAGCGTGCGCGAGGACATCACGCTCGAAGTCGTCCTGCGCTACCTGCGGCGCTTCGAAGCATTGCCCGATCACACTGATCAGCTGTTCGTGGTTGACCGTGCCGGCGGTTTGCGCGGCCTGTTGTCGCTGGAATCCTTGCTGACCAACGATCCGGAACGCAACGTCGGCGAATTGATGTCCAGCGATGCGATCGTCAGCTTCGAACCGATCGATGATGCCCATGCCGCGGCCCAGGCGTTCGAACGCTACGACCTCGTGTCGGCACCGGTGGTCGATGGCTCGCACCGCGTCATCGGCCGCCTGACGGTCGATGCGGCGGTCGATTACATCCGCGAAGAGAGCGCACAAGAAATCCTGAATCAGGCCGGCTTGCGCGAGGAAGAGGATGTGTTCGCCGGTGTCTGGGACTCGGTCCGCAATCGCTGGGGCTGGCTGGCGGTCAACATGGTGACCGCGATCGTCGCGTCGCGGGTCATCGGTTTGTTCGAGCAGGCAATCGAAAGTCTGGTCGCGCTGGCGGCGTTGATGCCGATCGTCGCCGGCATCGGTGGCAACTCCGGCAACCAGACGATCACGATGATCGTCCGTGCCATCGCGATGGGTCAGGTTGAGACCAAGGCACTGGCTCGGTTGCTGCGCAAGGAGATCAGCGTCGCGCTGCTGAACGGTTTGTTCTGGGGCAGCGTGCTCGGCCTGTTTGCCTGGTGGCTCTACGACAGCGTGCCGCTCGGGCTGGTGATGGCCGCGGCGATGATGCTCAACCTGTTGCTCGCCGCCGGTGCCGGTGTGCTGATCCCGATGGCACGGATCTATTTCCGCCGCGACCCCGCGCTCGGCAGTTCGGTGCTGATCACCGGGCTGACCGATTCCGGCGGGTTTTTCATCTTCCTGGGACTGGCAACGTTGTTCCTGCTTTAGGCGCTGTTAGGTGCTGCGAACGGGCCTATACTCAGTGCCAGCACGGTGCCACGGGGCACCGGCCGGATTGAGGAGAACGACAGATGCTTTACCGTGGTGCGAGTACCGCAAATCGTTGGCTCCAGCGGCACCTGAGCGGTGCGGCATTGCTGGCCATGCTGGTCATCGCGATAGCGCCTGATGCACGGGCGCAAGGTGCACCCGCCAAACTGTACGAACTGCGTATCTATGTGGCCGCGCCCGGCAAACTGGCCGACCTGCATGCCCGCTTTCGCGATCACACCCTGCAGCTGTTCGCCAAGCACGGTATCGAGAACCTCTATTATTGGACGATGACCGAAGGCGCGGAGGGTGATGACCTCGCCAATACGCTGGTCTACCTCGTCGCACACAAGGATCGCGCCGCGGCGGAGGCCTCATGGAAAGCATTCCTTGCCGATCCGGATTGGCAGGCGGTATCGCGGGCCTCCGAAGCGAACGGTCCGCTGCTGGCAAAGGCACCGCAGTCAATCTATCTGAACACGGTCGACGTCGGCGTGACGCTGCCGCCGATCGCTCAGGCCCAAGGTGTGTCCGGCCGGATCTTCGAACTTCGCCAATACAATGTTGGCGAAGCCGGTTTGCCGGAGACCGTGGAACGGATGAAGTTCGGTGAGGCGGCGCTGTTTGGCAAGCATGGCATGCAGCCGATCGAGTTCTGGACCGCCGCCGACAAGAGCGCTTTCATATATCTGCTGGCACACAAGGACCGCGAGACCGCGAAGGCTTGCTGGCAGAGCTTCTTCGCCGAGATGCGCGACTTCATGGCCAAATTCAACGCGCGGCCCGGCGCACCGCAACCGGCGGCAGGCGCGGCGCCACCGCCCCGGCCCAGTTTTGCGGTGCGCTTTCTGACGCCGACCGAGTACTCACCGTATCACTGATTTGTTTGCGCAAGTCCGTCCCGGACTTGTGCGGAGTCGCCCGGTCCGGACCCTGTCCGGATCGGGATCCGCGACCGTTCGAGAGAGGAGGGTCCAGGCCATGCGAAGACAAAGACGCGATTGGGCAGGGTGTGATTTCGGGAGGTTGTTTTTCGGCGGGTGTTTCGCGCTGGCGCTGTTGCTGCCGCGGGTTCAGGCGCAAGAACCAACCTATACGGTACTGAGTCCGCTGGGCACGCCGCCGCCGATTCAGCTGAAGGCAATGGCACAGCGTCTCGACACGCTCGCCGGCAAGATCGTCTACATCGTCGATGACGGCTACCTCGGCGGTGACGTCCTGCTGAACCTGATGGTCGATTGGTTCGAGCAGAACATGCCGGAGGTCAAGGCCGTGTACCGGCGCAAGGCCGGCGGCTTCACGGACCCCGATCCGAGGCTGTTTCAGGAGATCAAGGCCAACGGTGCCGCCATGCTGATGGGCATGGGGCATTGAAGTCTCTGCACGCCGGCGGTCGTCGGCCATTGCATCGAAATGGAAGCGGAACTCGGTATTCCGACGGTGGCACTGATCACGGCGCCGTTCCGCAATCTGGTTGCGGAAAACGCGCTGAAGAAAGGCATGCCGAACCTGCGCGTCACCTACGTGCCGTCGCCGGTCTGGGGGAAGAGCAAGGAGCAGCTCACCAGGTACCTCACCGGCGCCAACCCGGTGAGTGGGAAGCCGGTGATGGAGGAAATCGTTGCGCACCTGACGCAACCGCTCGCAGCCGAGGATCGCCAGACCCGGGTCATCGAACAATCCGCCGGCCCGGCGAGTTTCGGTCCGGATACCGCCGACAACCTGCAACGTCTGTTTCGCGAACGCGGCCTGACCGACAACCTGCCGATCATCCTGCCGACCGAGGAGAAGGTCGCGGCAATGCTGCGCGGCACCAGCCACGGTCCAGACGAGGTCGTTGGCAGGATGGCGGCGACACCGGGCGTATTCGAATTCTGGAGCTATACGGTGCGGACGGTTGCCGTGAACGCGGTGATGGCCGGGGCCGAGCCGAAGTACTTTCCGGTGATTCTGGCGCTCGCCGCGGCCGGCGAGGAATCGATATCGAGTTCTGACAATTCCTTCGCGCGCGCGGTCGTGATCAATGGTCCGATCCGCGACGAGATCGGCCTCAACTACGAGATCGGCGCGCTCGGTCCCTTCGGTCATGCCAACAGCACCATCGGCCGCTCCTGGACTTTGTTGTCCATCAACGGCGGCAACGCCGGCAAGGTTGGCACGACCTACATGGGCGTCATCGGCAATCCGACCAATTGGATCAACATCGTGATCGCCGAGAACGAAGCCGCCTCGCCGTGGCAGCCGTTGCATGTGCGCAAGGGTTTCAAGGCGGATGAAAGCGTCATCAGCACGTTCACCGGTTGGGGTGTGATCTCCGCGAAGAACTCCGTGCACGGCGTCTGGGCCAAGGAGATGAACTTCGCCTCGCAGTTGAAGAACATCTTCGCGCAACAGGATCCGATGTTTGGTGCAGTCGCGGTGCTGAGTCCGACGGTGGCGAATTATCTGAAGGACGAGGGCTACGATTCCGCCGAGAAACTGCTTGCCGAACTCGCCGGCGGTAGTGAGGGTGGGGGGCGGATGCCCGGTAGCCGTGGTTATGAATTGCTGGTCACCGGAGGCTACAACAACCTGTATTACGACTACGGTGGCATGCGCTACGGCCGCAGCGTTTCCGTCGACACGTGGCGTTGAAGAAGTGATTGATAGAAACGGACGTTGCGGCCGCCCCAAACAGCACTCTGCATCGGAAGCGGCATGCTACCGGCCGGTGCCATCGCACAGGGCCTTCAACACATGGAACCGCTTGTCGACCTGAGCCTGTAACGCCGCGAGCTGATCCGCCTCGGCG
>JADLEV010000062.1 GCA_020845935.1 Gammaproteobacteria bacterium | reverse complement strand
GGTGGGAAGCGGTCGGCGCCATGATCGACGCCTACGAACTCTTCGGCATCGGCTCAAGCTGGGGCGGTTACGAAAGCCTCGCCATCCGCGTCGACATCCGGAACCTGCGCACGGCCACCGTCTGGAATCCGGGCGGGCCGCTGGTGCGCCTGCACATCGGCCTCGAAGACCCGGACGACCTGATCGCCGATCTCGAACGCGGCTTTACGCAACTGAAGGCAGCGGCATGAGCGAACCCAAACCCCGTCCCGACGAAAAAGTGCTGACCAGCCTCTTGCTGGCGGCGGTGATCATCGCCGCGGTCGCGCTCATGCGCGAGGGACCGCAATACGACAACGTGCTCGAGGGCTGGCGCTTTTTCAACACGGCGTTCTTCACCGGCTCGCTGGTCGGCTTTCTGGGCTGGACGCAGACCTTCCGCATCGTGCCGACGCTGAGCCTGAAACCGGTCGACCGCCAGCCGTGGATCGCCGCCTTTGCGCTCGGGCTGATCTTCACCGTCAGCGGCTCGTGGATCAACCGCAGCTACACCACACCCACCGGCCGCGCGCTGGTCGCCGAAATCGACATGCTCAAGGAAATCCGGGACGATCGCTGGCAGCTTTCGGTCAAACACGCCGACGGCAGCTACCAGCGTTATCAGATCACGAAGGACACCGCCGCGGCCCTGCAGAACCAGAACGCCGTGCGCATGGAAATCGGCCGCGGCGCCCTTGGATTCGACTTGGTGACGCGTTTCGAGGTCAATCGCTGATCCGGCCCGTGTGCGGCCGCGTCGCGGCGTTTACCGCAAAACGCCGCGCGCGCAGCGCCTAGAAATACCCTTCGATGAAGTGGCTGACCCACGGCGGCATCCGCACGTCCTCCATGCGGTCGAACGGCGGCATGTACGGCTTGATGTCGAGCACCGGGGTGCCGTCGAGCGCATCAAGTGCATGCACCCGCACGACGTTGCCCTCGATGCCGAGCAGCCTGACCGCGGTCACTGCCAGCGGATTCGGCCGGTATTTCTTGCGCTGCGCAAAAACACCCACAGGATCGAGGTATTCCATGCCGCGCGGACGTCGCAGCAACTGCTTGCCGATGTCGAAATCCTGCGAGCGATCGAGCAAAAACAGGACCAGGATGTGCGAAAAGCCGGCCAGCCCCTGCAGCCCCGGCGCGTACTTCGCATCCAGATGGATTTCGGAATCGACCTTGCCCCAGCCGCCTTCCGACATGGTGTTGACCGCGCATTTGACGCGACCGATGGGCGACATTTTGAATTCGGTTTCTGGCATGACGGGTTCCGTTTGCGGTGAATGGGCCAGCCCCTATGGTATCTTCGCAAGCGCCGCCCGTCAGCCGTTGCGCGGCCATTTCCGACAATCCTTGACTGCCATCATGAAAGCCCTGCCGCCCAATCCCTTTGCCAGACTTTCGCTCGCCGAGTATGGCGCGCGCCTGCGCCGGCGCGAAACCAGCGCCGAATTCGCAACGTCCGCCCTGCTCGACCGCATCGACCTGCTGAACCCGAAACTCAACGCCTTCCACTTTGTGGCGCGCGCTGCCGCGCTCGCCGCGGCGCGTGAAACGGACCGCCAGCTGAAGGACGGCACCGACCTCGGCGCGCTGATGGGTGTGCCGGTGGCCCTGAAGGATCTGTACGTGGTCGACGGCATGCCGACCAATGCCGGCTCCAGCCTCGACGTGCGCGACGTCACGCCACCCGAGGGCAGCTTCGTCAAGGCGCTCAGGCGCGCCGGCTGCATCATTCTCGGCAAAACGCGCACCAGCGAATTCGCGCTCGGCGGCATCAACGTCAAGCACCCGGTGCCGTGGAACCCCTGCGACGCGAACGTGCATCGCATGCCCGGCGGTTCCAGCCATGGTTCGGCAGTGGCGATGGCGGCGGGTCTTTGCGCGTTCTCGGCGGGTACCGACACCGGCGGTTCGGTGCGTCTGCCGGCGGCACTGTGCGGCGTGGTCGGCCACAAGTTTTCGAGCCGCGGTTTCTCGCTCGACGGCATCTTTCCGCTGTCGCCAACGCTCGACAGCGTCGGCACGTTCACGATGTCGGTGGCCGATGCGGCACTGATCTACAACACCCTGACCGGCAGGAAGGTGCCGGCGGCACCCACCCCGAAGCAGCTCCGGTTCGGCAAGCCGCTGGACGTGTTCTTCGACGATCTCGATGCCGACGTCGCCCGGCGCATCAACGCGGCACTCGCCGCGCTCACGCAGGCGGGCGCACAGATCGCGGAGATCCGCATCCCGGAGATTGCCGAGTTCGATGCGGTGTTCGGCGGCATCGTGCCGGGCGAACTGGTTGAAATCCTCGGCCGCGCGCGCATCGAACACAGCCGCGACCTGTTCGACGAGATCGCGCAGTCGCGCGTCATGGCCGCCATGCTGAACCCGCCGCAACGCCTGGCGGACGCCCAGGCGCGCCAGGCCGTGCTGCGCGACCTGGTGCGCGCAAAGATGGCGGACTCCGACGGCTGGCTGACACCGACCACACCGATGGTACCGGGCCCGCTGGCGGACCACGCCACGCTGATGCCGGCGCTCGAATGGAACAAGCGCGCGCTGCGCAATACGCGCATCGGCAACGTGTTCGAGCAATGCGGGATATCGCTGCCGCTGCCGGCCGCGGACGGGCTGCCGGTGGGATTGCAGATTG
>JADLEV010000061.1 GCA_020845935.1 Gammaproteobacteria bacterium | reverse complement strand
GCCTTGACCGCGCGTCTCTGTTCTCGACCGTTAACACCTATCGCTCGCGCAGCTCGCTGCGCGACGTCGGCAAGGCGCTCGGCATCCCGGCCGAGCGGTTGAGCGCGTTGACCGGCAATCTGCACTGGTGGGATGGCCGGCGGATCCTGCCGGATCGGCTGCTCGAGGTCGGCTTCGATCCGGAGACGCCGCGCAACCGCCGGCTGCTCGAACTGGCGACGACACTGATCGGCTTTCCACGCCACCTGTCGCAGCACACCGGTGGCATGGTGATCTCCGATCCACCGCTCACCGCGCTGGTGCCCATCGAAAACGCGGCGATGCCGGAGCGGACCGTGATGCAATGGGACAAGGACGACGTGGAGGCGCTCGGCTTGCTGAAGATCGATTGCCTGTGCCTTGGCATGCTGAGCGCGCTCCGGCGCGCGCTGGCCTTGCTCTCCGAACTGGATGGCCGGCGCTGGGATCTCGCGGATATCCCGGCCGAGGATCCGGCGACCTACGCGATGATTCAGCGCGCCGATACCGTGGGTATCTTCCAGATCGAGTCGCGGGCGCAGATGGCGATGTTGCCGCGGCTGAAACCGGCGCATTACTACGATCTGGTCATCGAGATCGCGATCATCCGGCCCGGCCCGATCCAGGGCGAGATGGTCCATCCGTATCTGCGGCGGCGCAACGGCGAGGAGCCGGTGATCTATCCGAGCCCGGAATTGCGCGAGGTTCTGGCGCGCACGCTCGGCGTGCCGCTGTTCCAGGAGCAGGTGATCAAGCTGGCGATGGTCGCGGCCGGCTTCAGTCCCGGCGAAGCGGATCAGTTGCGGCGGGCGATGGCGACCTGGCAGCGCGACGGCGCGATCGACAGGTTTCGCGATCGCTTCATTGGCGGCATGCGTGCGCGCGGCTATGCCGCGGACTTCGCGGCGCGCGTATTCGCGCAGATCCAGGGCTTCGGCGAGTATGGCTTTCCGGAATCGCACGCGGCGAGTTTCGCACTGCTGGCCTATGCCTCTGCCTGGCTCAAGCGGCATCGGCCCGCGGCCTTCACCGCGGCCTTGCTGAACAGCCAGCCGATGGGCTTCTATGCGCCATCGCAATTAGTGCAGGATGCGCGCCGCCATGATGTCGAGGTGCGGCCGATCGATGTCCAACACAGCTTCTGGGATTGCACGCTGGAACCCATGGTCGCTGGCCGGCACCCGGCGTTGCGGCTGGGTCTCAGACTGTTGTCCGGCCTGTCACGCGCCGCGGCCGATCGTATTGTCGTGGCCCGCGCCGAACGATCCTTCGCCACGGTGATCGAATTCGCGACGCGTGCGCGCCTCGATCGGGGTGAGTTGCGCATCCTGTCGGGCGGCGGGGCATTGCGCGATCTGCATCCGGATCGGCACCGCGCGGTATGGGCCGCGCTCGGCGCCGGTGCCGCGCTGGCCGGTGAACGTGCTGCGGTGCGCCGTGGGCGCGTGGCCGGCGTGGCGGAGCCGGCGGCGCAGTTTGTCTGCCCATTGCCGGAACCCGAGGAGGCGACGCCGTTGCTGCGCCCGAGCAGTGAAGGCGAGGATATCGTCGCCGATTACACCCACGCCGGTCTCAGTCTGGAACGCCATCCGCTGGCGCTGCTGCGGCGGCGGCTCGATCGTCTCGGTTTCATCCCCGCCGCGCGGTTGCGCGAGGTCGTGCATGGCCGGCTGATCCGCACGGGTGGCATCGTCGTCACGCGTCAGCGTCCCGGTACCGCTTCCGGCGTCGTGTTCGTCACGCTGGAGGATGAAACCGGCGTGATCAATCTGATCGTGCACGCCCGGCTGGTCGAGGCCCAGCGGCGCGAACTGCTCGACGCGCGCCTGCTCGGTGTGGTCGGCCGGGTGCAGCGCGAAGGTGAGGTGCTGCACGTCATCGCGAACCGGCTGGGTGATCACACTGCGCTGCTCGGACGTCTCGCCGTCTCCAGCCGCGATTTTCATTGAACAACGGTGAACAACGGTAAAGGCCATCCGGATTTGTGACGCTAACAGCGGGGCCGCATATGATTTCGCGGCATCGCGCACGGTTTGGCGCGGCCGCACCGGGCACACTGTGGCCGGCAAAGCAACCGTGGGGAGTCTATCTTTATGCTGTGTCCAGTCCATTTCTGCCACGGGCGCGATACAGGTATTCGTTCCTCGGCTTCGTGCCGCTGACGGTGGAAAGGGCGTAGATGGATGCGATTGGTGACGGCACCGACCGAGTGGCCAGCGAAGCACGTGACGTGAGAGCCGGCCGTGTCATAGAACTCTCGGACTGGCTTACTGGTCCGCTAACTACGGAACCAAAACGACAGCAACGTGAGGTCGCCGACGTGACGAAGGAGCAACAATCGCATCCGCTCGATAACACGATCCTGAAGATCGATCGTCTCTACAGCGACCATGAGGCCGATCTCAAGATGCAGGAGCGCATGCCGGTCGACGAGTATGCCGACACCGCAACCGGCTGCAGCCTCGCTGACCTGATCAACGAACTCGACGACCGCCACTCCGGCCTCTCCGACACCCAGCAACTGGAGGCGGAAGCCGTTGCAGCGGCCGGTGCCACGGCTACCGAAGAAATGGTCATCCCGGAGCCGGAAGCGGAACCGGGAGCGCAAACCACCGCACGGGCGACGCCAGAACCGGCCGCGGCATCACGTCGCGCTGGCACGACCTCCGCCGCGGATGACTTGCCCGACCTGTTGCGCGAGTTCGAAGCGCGCGTGCTCGCCCATATAGACCAGCGGTTGCGCGACGGTGATCGGCGCCGGACGCTGGAGCATGCCCAGAAGGTCGAGCGCATTCGCGGAGCCGCCGCATTGCAATTGCGCAAGAAGGAGGCGGCGCTGCGCGCCAACTACCAGGCAAAGGAACTGGGCCTGCGCGTGCACTACAAGAAGCTCATCGCACTAGCCAACACCATCGCTCAGCAGAAGGTGCAACTGCAACAGACGCGCAAGCAATTCGATGAGAAGTTGCGAGCGGCGGGTGACCTCTATCGGCAGATGGAGGAAATGCGTGGGGCGCTGCGCGACCGTCTCGAAACAGGCAAAGGCGCTGCAACCGCAAATCCGCCGCCGCCCAAGAGCTGATCGCGGGCGGCCCGCGCCGCAGAATACGGCAACCGCCCCAATTGCTTTCCCGACCTCAGGCCGTACAATGCAGCCCTTTTGCGGCAGCATGGCGGCAATGGAAAAACCACTCGTAAAACCAAGTAATCCCTGCTTTTCGTCTGGCCCCTGTTCGAAGCGCCCCGGTTGGCGCCTCGAGGCGTTGGCGGATGCCCTGGTCGGTCGCTCGCACCGCTCCGAACCGGGCAAGGCACGACTGAAGCTCGCCATCGATCTGACCCGCGAAGTGCTTGGCATCCCGGCGGAACATCGGATTGGCATCGTCGCCGGATCCGATACTGGGGCGATCGAAATCGCGATGTGGAATCTGCTCGGTGCCCGCGGTGTCGACATGCTGTCGTGGGAGAGCTTCGGCCAGGATTGGGTCGAGGATGTCACCCGCGAACTTGCACTGCCGGATGTCCGCGTGCTCGAAGCCGATTACGGATCCTTGCCGGACCTGACGAGCGTCGATTTTTCCCGCGACGTCGTGTTCCTGTGGAATGGCACGACCTCGGGCGTCTGTGTTCCCGATGGCGATTGGATCCCGAACGACCGCGCCGGGTTGACGTTGTGCGACGCCACTTCGGCCGTATTCGCGATGCCGCTGCCCTGGGACAAGCTCGATGTCGTGTCCTGGTCCTGGCAGAAGGTTCTCGGTGGCGAAGGGGCGCACGGCATGCTGGTGTTGAGTCCGCGGGCCGTGGCACGGATCGCCGAATATCGGCCAGCGCGTCCGCTGCCAAAGATTTTCCGTATTGCCGAGCGCGGCAAGCTGAACGAAGCAATCTTTACCGGCGCCACGATCAACACGCCATCGATGTTGTGCGTCGAGGACTATCTCGATGCGCTGCGCTGGGCGCGCGACAGTGGCGGCCTGGAGGCCTTGATCCGGCGGTCGCGGCAGAACCTCGCCACGATCGCCGACTGGGTCGCACACACCGACTGGATCGATTTTCTCGCACAGGACGTAACGACCCGTTCCAGCACGTCGATCTGCCTGCGCCTGACTGCACCCTGGTTCACCGTACTGAGCGGCGACGAGCAGCGCAAGGTAACCAAGCAGATGGGCAAATGGCTGGAAGAAGAAGGCGCGGCGTATGATATCGATGCCTACCGCAGCGCACCGCCGGGTTTCCGCATCTGGGGTGGTGCGACCGTCGAGAGCTCGGACATCCGCTGTCTGCTGCGCTGGCTGGAATGGGCGTATGCCCGGGCCAGGCGCTGAGCAGACGATCGAACAACGACTGGGGACGCAAGCACGTGTACAAGATATTCGTTGCCGACAAGCTTTCGGCGGAAGGCGTGGCGTTGCTGCGCGACCAGACCGACGCCGATGTCGATTTCTCGCCCGGGCTCGGCGTCCCGGAGATTCTGGACCACATGAGGATGGCCGATGCCGTGATCGTCCGCTCGGCGGTGTCGATCCGGGGAGACATCCTCGCCGCGGCCGACAAGGTTCGGGTCATCGGCCGCGCTGGTATCGGCGTCGACAATATCGACGTGGCTGGTGCTACCGAGCGCGGCATCGTCGTGCTCAATACCCCGGACGCCAATGCGACGACGACCGCGGAACTGGCGGTGGCGCACATGTTCTCGATTAGCCGTCATTTGCCGCAGGCCGATCGCTCGGTGCGAGCCGGCGAATGGGAACGGAACAAGTACGTCGGAACCGAAATCGCCGGCAAGACGGTCGGCATCGTCGGCTTTGGCACCATCGGTCGCATCGTCGCGGATCGGTGCCGTGGACTGAAGATGCGGGTTCTGGCCCACGATCCCTACATCACCGACGAGCGCTTGCTCGAACACGGCGTCGAACCGCGCACGCTGGACCAGTTGCTGGCCGAATCGGATTACGTGACGCTGCATTGCCCGGTCACCGAAGTGACACGCAATCTGATCAACGCCGAGCGCTTGGCCGCGATGAAGCAAGGCGCCTACCTGATCAACTGTGCGCGTGGCACTCTGGTCGACGAGGCGGCACTGGTGGCGGCGCTCGACTCCGGCCATCTCGCCGGGGCTGCGCTCGACGTGTACGTCAACGAGCCGCCCAAGGGCTCGCCGGTGCTGGGCCATGAACGCATCGTGCTGACGCCACACCTCGGCGCTTCGACGCATGAAGCACAGGCTGCGGTGGGCATCGAGATCGTCCGGCAGGTGATGACCTTTCTGCGAACCGGCGAAGCGATCAATGCGGTCAACCTGCCGCGCATTTCCGGTGAATCGTTGCGGAAGCTGAACCCCTGGCAAAGTCTCGGCCGTAAGCTCGGCGGGTTGCTCGCCGGCATGGCTGGTGCGCCGCTGGCACGGATCGAGGTCACCCTGTTTGGTCGTGCGAGCGACGTCGGCGTCAATCCGATCGCCACCGAGGTGCTCGTTGGCATCCTGCAGCGGCAGCTGTCGGTACCGGTCAATCAGGTCAATGCCCGGCATCTGGCTAAGCGACAGGGACTTGCTCTGGTGGAGAGCAGTTCCGAGGAATCCCATGATTATGTGTCCTTGCTACGCATCACCGGCTTTGGTGAGCGTGAAACGGTCACCGTCGAGGGGACCCTGTTCGATGATCGTCATCCGCGGCTGGTGCGCATCAACAAGTACGAACTCGAAGCGGCCCTGCTGGGACATTTCATCTTTACCCGGCATGCCGACCAGCCGGGTGTGATCGGCGCGATTGGCGCGGTCATGGGGCGGCGCGGCATCAACATCGCCAGCATGCACGTGGGCGTCGCGCCCGGTACCGATCAAGCCCTGGCGGCGATCGGCGTCTCGACCGCGCTCGATGAGACCTCACTCTCCGAAATCCGCGCGATTCCGGCGGTCTCCAAGGCGGTACAGATTACCTTCTGACAGCAGCACCGCAGGGCCGCCGGGCAGCGCCAGCGTCCCGTGCGGACGCAGTGATACACTGCGTCATCATGAACTCGTCCCAAACCGTTCCAGCCCGCCGACGTATCTTCGTGCAGGTAGCCGGCCTCGCCCTTGCGGCCAGCGCGGCAGTGATCGTGCTGTTGATGTTGTACTGGTCCAATGAGCCGGAGCTGTTCGATGTGCGCGAGGTCACGGCGCAACGCCTCGCCGCGGAAGATGGCGTGCAGGACCAGATTGGCGTCGTCACGGTTGCGACCCTGATGGCAACCGTGGAAACCCTGCTCGACAAGCCGGGCGGCTATCTGACCAATGATGTGTCACCGCCCGGGCTGCTGATGGACAACATGCCCAACTGGGAGTGGGGCGTGCTGCGCCAGGCGCGCGATCTCGCACGGGCGCTGCGCAATGACATCAGCCGATCGCAGACGCAATCGGCCGAAGATGCGGACCTCGCAACCGCCGAAACGAGCCTGCACGTCGATAGCGAGGCATGGGTGATGCCGCGTGCCGAGAGCGAGTATCGTCACGGCGCCGTCGCCTTGGGTCGCTATCTGAAGCGGCTGCGCGATACCGAGAATCCGAGTGCCCAGTTCTACGCGCGCGCGGACAACCTGCACGACTGGCTGGAAATCGTCGAACGCCGGCTGGGAGACCTGTCGCAGCGGCTGTCCGCTTGCGTTGGTCAGGTTCGCGTCAATACCGACCTGGGCGGCGATACCGCCGCGCGGCAGACGACTGAGGGGCCATCGATGCTCATGGTGAAGACGCCTTGGTATCAGGTCGATGACGTTCTGTATGAAGCGCGTGGCTCGACCTGGGCGCTGATCCACTACCTGCGCGCCGTGGAGGTCGATTTCGCGGGTGTGCTCGAGAAGAAGAATGCCCTGGTCAGCTTGCGCCAGATTATCCGGGAACTGGAGGGTACGCAGGAATTCATCTGGTCCCCGATCGTCCTGAACGGGACTGGCTTTGGCCTGGTCGCCAATCACTCGCTGGTCATGGCGTCCTACATCTCGCGCGCGCATGCCGCGGTAACGGATCTGCGTACGTTGCTGTCGCAGGGTTAGCGAAGCAAATTACCGAGCACCGTTCAGCGAAGCGAAAGGCAAGAAAGTGACATCTTTCTTTGCCCGAGATTTCAAGTGCTTGGCGCGCTCGAATTCTGCCGGACTCGTTCTGCCCCGGTAGCGGGTCGACAAGCAACGACGTTTTTCAATGGGCTTGGTCAGAGTCGGCCGGTCCGGTCCCTGCACGGATCGGGCTCCGCCGCATCGAGCACTGAGTTGCTTGATGCGAGAGCGCACCATCCCTGGCGCGCGGGCGCTTCAACTATTACAAAACGTTCTCAACCGAACAGTTTGCGGATGAACCCGAAGAGACCGCTACCGTCGCCGGGTTTCTGTTTCGGCGTCGTGTCGGGGGCCGACCTGGCCGGAGTCGCGATACCGGACTTTGCTCGCTTCTGTGCCGGTTTGCCGCCACGGCTTGCCGGAGATCCGGCTGGAGAGGATATCGAGATGCGCAGCGCACGTCCCTGGATCTCGGAACCATTCAATTGCGCAATAGCGCGTTCCCCCTCGGCGGCGTCAGCCATTTCGACGAAGCCATAGCCACGGGAACGGCCGCTTCGGCGGTCGACGATAACCTGCGCCGACTGGACCGACCCAAAAGGCGTGAATAGCGCACGCAGTTCTTCGTCTCCCATCTTGTAGGGGAGATTGCCAACATAGATGTTCATCGACTCACGGCTCTGCTGGAAAATTGGTGGAGGCACCGGGTCATGGCGCGGCCGGATGATAGCAGGGAACGGGCCAATCCCGCAGCGGCTCGCGACGTTGTGCGGCGACCTGCTAACGCCGGAAGCGCAGCGATCGGATACTGTCCCGCAACGAGACAAAGGACGAGGGCGCGGCGCGCACGGCATCCTGAATGTGCACGACGTAGTAGTAATTGCCGGACAAGGCACATTCGAGGATGCCGGTCGTATGGGTATTCTCGGACTTCCCAATCCAGCGCGCTTTGCGCATTGGTTTCGAATCCAGTTCTCCGCTCGCGGGGACATCCTTGCCAAACGCCGTCTGCGTTTGCGAAACCTCGTGCAGGAACATGTCGAGGCAGTGGTCGAGCGCGATGACCGGATCCGTGATGCTCGCTTCGCGGGACCATGCCGGAATCTCGACGATCGAAATCTGCAGCTGCGTACGCTGCTTCGAATCCGGATGTGGTCGTTGGTAGAGAAACGTGATACCGGTGGACATCCGCGCAACGACCGGTTCCTGAAAATCACCCGGGAGGTCCATCTCGAAATATTCGTTCCGGACTGATGGGTCGGCGGCGTGCGCCGATGCCGCGATGGCACAGCCGAGCGCTATCGATCTTGCTCCCACCGGAAGTCGCATTTAGCAGGTACCCGATAAAAATAGGATTCAGTCTCTAGGTAATTAATACAGATGAATCATTGTGTTGCAAGGACTATATAAAAAATTGGTTATGAACCTCAACGCTTTGGGCTCAGCGACGCGGAGCGTCAGCTCGCTTTTCGCACCGCATTGCAGTCGCTGCGCTGGATCTGGTTCAAGTTATACGTTCGGCCACCGCTAACGAATCGACGCAGGAAGCATCAATGGCTTTTATGAACATCGACGCCTGACAGCATTGCTGTTGCAGATCGACGTGAGCGACGCCAGGAACGGGCAGGATCGCGTCGGTCCCTGCGGGTTGGCCAGCGCGGGCTGTGTCGGCAAGCTGTCCTGACCTCGGCGAGACGGAAGCGTATCGAGCGTGTCGGCGGAGCCCGGGTTAACGGCGTTCGCGTGAGGCTGGGGCACATCTATGAGAATGATCCGCAACGACAGCATACGCACGATCGGCGACCATGACCGAGCAAGGACGCGCGATGAGGTCATGCCCGTTGAACGCTTTGCACCTTGCGAATTGCCGCTTGGCATCGAAGAACACGGCCGGCGGCTCGAATACCTGGCGCATCTGATTGACCATGTAACCGACGCGGTTTACGTGTTCAACTCCGAACGAAAAATCATCTACGCCAACAATGCCGCAGCGGTACAGTCCGGCTATAGCAGAGCCGAACTGATGACGATGTGCATTGCCGCAATCGACCCGGGTTTCCCTGCCGAGCGTCGCCGGGAGCTTTGGGAGGAGGCGCGGGCCGGCAAGCGACATTTTTTTGAAACCGAGCACACGCGCAAGGACGGTTCGACCTTTACGGTGGAGATTTCGCACGGCATCACCTGTTTTGATGGCGTCGCGTACACCAGCACGCTGGTGCGTGACATCAGTGGACGAAAGCTAGCGCAACGCCGACGGGAGGAACTGCTGTTTGCGATGGAGAACTCCATCGATGCGATCTACCTGTATCACCGTGATGGCAGCTTTCGCTATGTGAGCGAGAGCGCCTGCCGCATGCTG
>JADLEV010000060.1 GCA_020845935.1 Gammaproteobacteria bacterium | reverse complement strand
GGCACGCTGCAAGGAGCATCCCCCATCGAAGGCGCCTCGACAAGCGGGCGCGAACCCATGCAGCGGGTGCGGACTGCGGTATTCTGTTGGCAGCACGCCCGCGCTGGCGCCGGCGCACGGCCTCCATTAACATCCGCCAGTGTGCGCTGCGGTACCACTGCGTAGGGGGACAGCAACAATGATCGGAATCGTTCGGCTTGCGCTTCTCGCCGTCGCGCTGGCTATTGCTGCGCCCGCCAGCGCACAGGACGCCTACCCGATCCGCACGGTTCGCCTCGTGGTACCCTTCCCAGCCGGTTCCGGTACCGACGTGCTGTCGCGGCTCCTGGCCGATCAGCTCTCGCGCAAGTGGGGCCGCACCGTGATCTCGGAGAACGTACCCGGTGCATCCGGAAATATCGGCGCACTCGATGTCTGGCGCTCGGCACCGGACGGTCACACAATGATGCTGGCGCCGCCGGGTCCGATCGCGACCAACCGCTCGCTGTTCAAGGAGTTGAACTACGACTCCACCAAATGGATACCGGTCTCGTGGCTGACGACCGTGCCTTATGTGCTGACGGTGCGCGCCACGTTCAAAGGCGACCTCGCTGACCTGATCGCACTGGCCAGGGCCGGCAAGATCACGGCGGCGCTGCCGGGGCCCGGCGGCACCGCGCATCTTTCCGCGGCGCACCTGCAGGCGCTCGCTGGCGTCAAGATGGTCTATGTTCCTTACAAGGGGCTCGGTCCGGCGATGAACGACATCGTCGCCGGCCATGTCGATGTGATGTTCGACACGCTGACCACTTCGCTGCCGCTGCACCAGCAGGGACGCATCCGCATCATTGCGGTGGCAAGCCCAAAGCGCGTGGCCGTGTTGCCTGATATCCCAACCGTGGCGGAGTCGGGTTATCCGACCTACCGCTCGATCACCTGGTTTGGCCTGGTGGCCCCACCTGGCACGCCGACAAGTCTGGCCGACCGGATCAGCCGCGACGTCGGCGAGGTCATCAAATCGCCGGTGGTGATCGAGCGCCTCAATACCATGCAGATGGAGCCGGTCGGCAGCACGCCCGAAGAAGCGGCAGCGTTCTTTGCCGACGAGGCGCGCTACTGGGGTCGGATCATCAAGGATGCCAACATTGCCCTGCAGTGACTTGAGGGAGCGATCGATGAACGCGACGAGAGCGCTGGCAGCGATGCTGGTTCTCCTGATCGGCGGCGTCGGCGAGGCGCAGGACGTTTTTCCGAACCGCGCCGTGCGGATCATGATCCCCTACCCCGCAGGCGGCGGCACCGACAGCATCGGGCGCATGGTGGCCGACCAGCTCAGCCGCAAATGGAATCAGCCGGTGGTGGTCGAGAATGTCGGCGGAGCGGCCGGCAACATCGGCGCCGCGCAGGTGTTCAAGGCGCCGCCGGACGGTCACACGCTGCTGATCGCCGCGCCTGGCCCGATCGCGACCAACAGCTTCCTTTACAAGGACATGCCGTTCGATCCGGCTCGCTGGACCTCGATCGCCCTGCTGGCGACCGGGCCCTATGTGCTGGTGCTGCGCAAGAGCTTCGATGGCGCGAGCGTCGCCGATCTCCTCGCCCGCGCGCGCTCGGCACCCGGCAAGCTGACGGCGGCACATCCCGGGGTCGGCTCAATCGCTCATCTGGCGACCGTGCAGTTCGAGATGCTCGCCGGGATCAAGACCACACTGGTGCCGTATCGCGGGCTGAGCCCGGCCGTGAATGATCTCATCGCCGGCCATGTGGATTTGATGTTCGACACCCCGACCACTGCGCTGCCGCTGCATCGCGAGGGCCGGGTCAGAATTATCGCGACAGGCACCGCCGAGCGTGTCGCGGAGTTTCCCGAGATTGCGACCATCGCCGAAACGCTGCCCGGTTATCGCTCGGTGACGTGGTACGCCATGGCCGCCCCGCCCGGCATGACCCCGGCGCTCGCCGATCGCATCAACCGCGACGTTAACGAGATTCTCGGCCGCAAGGAGGTCGCCGAACGGGTGCGCAGCATCCAGATGAGCGCGGTCACCACATCGCGCGCCGCTGCCGCTGCATTCTTCGCCGACGAGACGCAGCTGTGGGGCCGTGTCATCCAGCAGGCGAACATCCCGCCGCAATGATTGCCGATCGGAGAACTGCCGCGATGCGACGATATCTGGTGCTGCTTTTCCTCTTTGCTTTCGTCTGGACCGGACCCATAGCGGTCGAGGCGCAGGACGCATTTCCGTCCCGGCGCGTGACACTGATCGTCCCATCGCCAGCGGGCTCGACCACCGACGCGCTCGCGCGCGTGGTCGCCGAACAGCTCCAGCAGAAATGGGGCGTGACGGTCATCGTCGAGAACAATGCCCGCGGTCTTAATGCCGGCGGCGAACAGGCGGCGCGTGCCGCGCCGGACGGCTACACGCTGCTGGTGAGCCCGCCACTGCCACTGACCGTCGCCCACCTGCTCTATCGCGACATCGGCTATCGGCCGGAGCAGTTCGTGCCGGTTTCGCTGCTCGCGAAAATCCCGAACGTGCTGGCGGTGCGCAACAACTTCCCGGCCAAAACGGTGGGTGAGCTCGTCACCTATGCCAGGGCCAACCCCGGCAAGGTCACCTATGCCTCGCAGGGGCCCGGCTCGACCGCGCATCTGAGCGGCGCTCAGCTCGAGGTGCGCGCCGGCGTTCGGATGGTGCACGTGCCGTATCGCGGCTCCGCCCCCGCCCTCAACGACCTGATCGCCGGCCACATCGACCTGTTTTTCGACACGCTCTCTACCTCGGTGCCGCTCTATCGCAGCGACAAGATCAGGATCATGGCCATCGCCGGACCGGAGCGGGCGGAAGCGATCAAGGAGTTGCCCACGATTGCGGAGTCCGGCTTTCCGGGTTTTCGCTCGGTCACCTGGTTCGCCATGGTCGGACCTCCGAAGCTGCCGGACGCATTGGCCGAGCGGATCAATCGCGACGTCGTGGATATCCTCAAGCGACCCGAAGTCGACAAACGGCTGCGCGAGCTGCGGCTGGAGCCGATGGTCGGCTCGCGCGCCGACGCGGCGGCGTTCTTCGCCGAGGAGACCACGCTCTGGGGTGGCGTCATCAAAGAGGCGAAGGTGACCATTCCCTGAAGTGAACCCGTTGACAGGCTGCTCCGACCAATGGATAGGCGTGCGCGGGCGCACAACTCCGGGAATTCAGGTCCAGCAATGTGCAAGTTCCGAACCGCCAAATTCAGGATCGGACAGGTGGTCCGCCACCGCCTGTTTCCATTCCGCGGGATCGTGTTCGATATCGACCCCGAGTTCGCCAACTCAGAGCAATGGTATCAGTCGATTCCGGCCGAGCGACGGCCGCACAAGGACCAACCCTTCTATCATCTTTATGCCGAGAACGCGGAAACCGAATACGTCGCCTATGTCTCGGAGCAGAATCTGCTGCCGGACAGTTCCGGCGAGCCGCTGCGACATCCGCAGGTCACTGAGCTTTTCGAGAAGGACCCCAAGGGTGGCTATCGGCGCCGCAACGCGGTGCTGAATTAGCGGGGCCACGGCAACACACGCGCCCTTGAGTTGAGAACAAGGGAGGCGCGCATGCAGCGCGCCTCCAGCCGGTGGCTGTGAATGGCCCTACTTCTGCTGGGTTTCAAGCTTCTTGCGCGCCTCCTCGGCCCGGCGCTGCAATTGCTCCTGCAATTCCTGCTGACGCTTCTCGAATTCCTTCGGGTCGGTCGGCGGGCCATCATAGGCCTTGGCGAAGTCGCTGAGCGGCAGCACCAGGCTGATCGCCTGGCCGGCGCTGTTGATGCCCTGCACGACCAGGCCCTGGCCTTTCTTCATATTGCTGATCAACTCGGTGCTGGCTTCGTAATCCGCCATGCAACCGTTGTTGAAGCAGATGACATAGGGACCGGTCATCGGCTGGCCCTGATCGATGATCACGCGAGTGCCCGGTTGCAGCGACATGCCGAGCGGTAGCGTGACGCGCAGGATCTTGCGCGGCTCGCCATCGGGCTCGATCAGCACGGCGGCTACCACCGGCTGACCCGATTCGACGCGGCCGTCCTTGCCGGTGAAGCACACCTGCTTGGCATTCGCTTCCTGCCCTTTCAGGCAGAACTTGGTCCAAGGGGAATAGATGAGCTGCGGGGCTTCTGGCGCCTGCTGCTGCGGCGGCTGCTTTGGTTCGGCCTTCGGCGCGGGTTTTGCCTTTGACTTCTTCTCCTGGGCGAACGCGTTCGTGACCGGCGACACCGCCACCGGCGCGGCTAGCAACATGAGCGCCAAAGCGCAGGCAGCCGGACGGGCCGGTGCTAACACGAGCCACTTGAACATGATCAACCCCTGTCCTTACCGTTCCGACAGCGCGCGCAGGCCGGATCGAACGGTCGCCCCATGGGGGCTGTGTCGGCACCAAATACGGCAACAGCGTGACGCCAGGCCAGCGCGCGACCAAGCCGAATTTTCGCCGGAACACGCCAGAAAAACGCATCGGCGAATGTTGGTGATAACGCAGCCGGTCGGCTTTTGAAAGCGCTTTGACCGGCCCAACTCTAGGCACCCGGAACCGAACCCGAATCGGTCTTGCGCGATGGACGGGAACATAGACATCGTCAAATCGCGGTCTGTTCTACGCCTCGCGGGCTTCGCGGCGGCGATCCTTGCAGCGCTCGCGGCGTTGGCCAGCGCGCCGCTGTCGGCGCAAGAGCAAAAACGCCACGCCATCGCCATGCACGGCGAGCCCGCGATGGCGGAAGGGTTTTCGCATTTCCGCTACGTCAACCCTGACGCGCCCCGCGGCGGCCGGCTGAATCAGGGGGCGATCGGCACCTTCGACAGCCTCAACCCATTCATCGTCAAGGGCCTGCCGCCTCTTGGGATTCGCGGGCCCTTGGTCAGCGGCAGCAACATGATCGCCGGCCTGGTGGTCGAGAGCCTGATGGCGCGCAGTCTCGACGAACCGTTCACGCTCTACGGCCTGATCGCGCGCGCGGTAACCACCGATGCCGTGCGCAGCTTCATTACCTTCCATCTCGATCCTACCGCCCGTTTCGCGGACGGCGCGCCGGTAACCGCCGCCGATGTCCTGTTCAGCTTCGAGCTGTTGCGCGACAAGGGCCGCCCCAACCACCGCTTGTATTACGGCAAGGTCGTCCGGGCCGACGTTGTCGGGACGCATGCCGTGCGCTTCGACCTGGCGGGCAGCGACGATCGGGAACTGCCACTGATACTTGGACTGATGCCGGTCCTGCCCCGACATGCGATCAATTCGCGGACCTTTGAAGAAACCTCGCTCGTTCCGTTACTCGGCAGCGGTCCCTATGTCGTCGCCAAGGTCGATGCCGGCCGCAGCCTGACGCTGACGCGCAATCCGAACTACTGGGGTCGCCATCTCGCGGTTAATCGCGGATTGTGGAATTTCAACGAGATCAAGATCGATTATTACCGGGAGCACAACGCGTTCCACGAGGCGTTCAAACGCGGCCTGTTCGACGTCCGCACCGATTCCGATCCGGGGCACTGGGTCACCGGCTATGATTTCCCGGCGGTACGCGACGGTCGCGTGGTCAAGGAAGCGCTACCCAGCGCGCTGCCGGCGTCGAGCTATCATTTCGTGTTCAACACCCGCCGCCCGGTGTTCGCCGACATCCGGGTGCGCGAAGCGGTGGCGATGCTGTTCGACGCCGAGTGGCTCAACCACACGCTGTTTCACGATCTCTATCGGCGCACAGCAAGTTTTTTCGAAGGTTCCGAGTTGTCGGCACGCGGCCGCGCCGCGGATGAGCGCGAGCGAACGCTGCTGGCTCCCTATGCGGCGCTACTTCGTGCGGACGTCATGGAAGGGACTTGGTCGCCTCCGATCAGCGACGGCTCCGGCCGCGACCGCACGCTGATCCGGCGCGCCCTCGCGCTTTTCGCCGCAGCCGGCTACGAGTTGCGCGGCACCGAACTCATCGAGCGCAAGAGCGGCCGCCCATTTACCTTCGAGATCATGGTTACCAACCGCGACGAGGAGCGACTGGCGATTGCCTTCATGGGACAGCTCAAGCGCGCCGGCATTACCATCCGGGTGCGCATGGTCGACGCGGTGCAGTTCGAGGCACGCCGCATTGCCTTCGATTTCGACATGATCCGCAATCGCTGGGACCAGTCGCTGTCGCCCGGAAATGAGCAGTCGTTCTATTGGAGCTCGGCGGCGGCAGATCAAAACGGCAGTCGCAATTACATGGGCGCGAAAAATCCGGCGGTGGACGCCACGATCGACGCCTTGATCAAGGCGCACAGCCGATCCGCCGTCGTGGCGGCGGTGCGCGCCCTCGACCGCGCCCTCATCTCGGGCTTCTACACGATTCCCTTGTTCCATTTGCCCGAACAGTGGATCGCGCGCTGGACGGCAATTGAGCGCCCGCCGGTCACCTCGCTCTCGGGCTACGCACCCGAAACCTGGTGGCGAAAAGCTCCTTAAGGGACGCATCGTGATCCTGGGCGAACCAAGCGGCATCCCGTCCGGCGCAGGAGTCGGCGGCGGAGTCGGCGGGCGGGCAACCCTCGACGACCTGTTCCGGCGCGCCGCCGCCCGCCATCCCGATGCCTTGGCGCTCGTCGATCCGCCCGACCGCGAGCGCTTCACCGATTCCCCGGCTCGTTCGCTAACTTACGCGCAGGCCGATCGCGTGATCTCGGCGATCGCCGGCCGGCTGCATCGGATCGGACTGCGGCCTGACGCGGTCGTCGGGCTGCAGCTCGCCAACAGCGTGGAATTCGTGCTCACCTTCCTGGCGGTGATGCGTGCCGGTATGATCGCAATGCCACTGCCGCTGCTGTGGCGCCGCGCCGATCTGACCGCGGCGCTCGGCCGCGCCGGTGCACATGCGCTGATCGTCAGCGGTCGCGTCGGCTCCCACAAGCCGGTCGTGGACGCGCTGCAGTGCGCGGCCGCTACCTTCCACATCCGGTTCGTGTGCGGTTTCGGGCCCGATCTCCCCGACGGAGTGGTCGCCTTGGACGAGTTGTTCACGGCGGAGATGTTCGAGCCGCTGCCAGAGCTCCCGGAGCGTCCCTATCCGCCAGGTCCGGCCGCACACCTTGCCGTGGTCACCTGGGACATGTGCGCCGACGGCGCGGTTGCGGTGGCGCGCTCGCACGCCGAACTCGCGGCTGGCGGCCTTGCCGTGCTGCTGGAAAGCCGGCTGCGGCAGGACGCCGTCATCCTGACCTCAATGATGATGTCGTCCTTCCCCGGTCTGGCCGGCGCGCTGATGCCTTGGCTCCTGGTCGGCGGCACCCTCCATATGCATCATCCCTTCGCGCCGGGCGCCTTTGTTGCACAGCAGCGCTCGGCCGCGCTCGATGCAGTGGTGGTGCCGGGTCCGCTGGTAGCAACCTTGGCGCAGTCGGGAACCCTGATGGCTGGCACCGGCCTGAGCAGCGTGATCGCGATCTGGTCCGCGCCCGAGCGCATGGCACGGGCGCCGGCGTGGCGCGATACCACGACCGATCTTGTGGACGTGCAGGTGTTCGGCGAGGTTGGCCTGATCGCCGCGCGTCGCGGCAGCGGCGGGCGGCCCGGACCGGTCTCGTTCGGCCCCATCGCGCTGCCGCGTGGTAGCAGGGGCGGCGTGATCGTCGGCGAAGTTCGCGCCACCGCCAACGGCACCATTGCGCTGCGCGGGCCGATGGTTCCGAATAATCCGTTCCCTCCCGGGATCGAGCGCACCACGCTGCCGCATTTCAAGGTACCGCCCGGAGGCTTTGTCGACACCGGCTTTGCGTGCTGGAGCGACCAGGGCAACACCCCCCTCCTCGTGACCGCTCCACCGCGGGGAACGGTGAGTGTCGGCGGCTGCCGTTTCCGAATGCGCGACCTGCAGGACATGGTCGCCGACGTCGACCGGTCGGCGCGGATCGCGGCGCTGCCCGATGCGATCATCGGGTATCGGCTGGCGGGCACGGCCGCTCATCCCGATATCCCGCAGGTGCTGTCGGAACGCGGGCTCAACCCGCTCCTGGCCAACGCCTTCCTCAGCCGCCACGGCCTGTCGCAGGACCGCGACCGAGCGCGTAGTGCCTGATTCACAGGCTTGGCTTCACAAGGCGTTAACAGCCATCGCCTAGGGTCGCGGTTCATTTCTCAGTGTGCGGCCGCGCGACATGGCGATGCTTGGTCCGATGGTGGTCGTCGCGGAAACAGCGGCAACCGAACTGGTCGATTGCCTGAGCCGCGCCGGTGCGTTTCCTGTGGTCGAGGCCCGGCTGGCGGAGGCCGCGGCAGCGCTGCGCGAGATCCAGCCTGTGGCGCTGGTGCTCGCCGGCCCTTTGCCCGGCGCCGCCGAACGTCCGCTCAAGGCGCTGGTAAGGACGATTGAAACGCGTGGCGGACCGTTCATGCCCGTGCTCGCCAGGATCGAGGGGCTGGGGACGGTCGCAATCCCGAATGCACTGATCGTACCAACCAGTGAACCGCTGGAGCGCTTTGTCGCCTGCCTCAACTCCGCTTTGCGCATCCGCAGCCAGCATGCCGCAGTAATCCGCCGGTCGCGCTCGCTCGAGCCGGCCAGGAACTGGGCGGTTCCGTTTGCCGATCTCATCGATCAGGCGACGGTGATATGCATCGGACGCGGCCGGCACTATCCGGCCCTAACCACGGCGGTCGGCGAGCGGGTCGGGGTCATCGGCGCAATGAGCGTGGAGACCGCCGCTCGCTACCTGCACGCCCGCGAGCTCGACGGGATCGTCATCGGCGACGGCTTCAGCCCGCGCGTGGTCGAGGCGCTGCTGGCGGTGATCAGCGAAGACGTGCGCTTCCGAGACCTGCCTGTTGGCCTGCTCGGCCGCACGCCCGTTGACGATCAGCGCCTCGCCAACCTGGTGCGGGTGGAGAGCGACGCAAAATTGCTGGCCGAGCGACTGATTCCATTCGTGCGCTTGCAGGTCTTTGCAAGCTGGCTGAAGCGCCTGCTGAAATCACTCGATGCCGATGGCACCCTCGATCCGCAGACCGGGCTGCTCGATCACTCGGCCTTCTGGCAGGACCTTGAGCGCGCGGTGCAGCAGGCCGAAGCAGACGGCGGCGCATTGACGATCGCCCGCTTCGCGTTCGAGGAGTTAAGCGACCCGCGCTGTTCAGTCGACGCGGCGCGGCTGTTCGCTCGGCTGATGCGCAACGCCGACTTCGCCTGTCGTGAACAGGACGGCTCGATCATCGCCGCGTTCACCGAAACCGACCTTCGTAACGCCCATGTGGTGGCGCGGCGCATCGCCAGCGTGCTGCGTCACACCATGATTTCGCCGGAACCGGATCGGCGGGCCATCCGGCCGACGGTGACGCTCGCGACGTTGAAATCGTCCGACAATCTAAGCACGCTGGCGGCGCGGATCGGCACTTATCCCAAGCTTGCCGCTGGCTGACCAAGAGCCTAATGAGGGTGGTGCCCTCTTGGAGGCGGTACATGGCTCCGCTCGCAATCGAGGTGATTTCCGACGTGGTATGCCCGTGGTGCTACCTGGGCAAACGGCATCTGGAACAAGCCATTGCGTTGAAGCCCGAAATTCCAGTTACCGTGCGGTTCCGGCCCTATCTCCTGAATCCATGGGTTCCGCGCGAAGGCATGAGCCGCGACGACTATCTGATCGCCAAGTTCGGCTCGGTTGAACGCTACAATGCCGGTAACCAGCGCGTGGCCGATGCGCTTGCGGCCGTCGGTCTCGACTATGCGCGCAACAAGATCAAACGCCAGCCGAACACCATCGACTGCCATCGGCTGATTGCCTGGGCCGCCGACAATGGTGCGGCCATGAAGCAGCGGCTGATGCACCTCTATTTCAGTGAAGGCGGCGACCTCAGCGATCCCGAGGTGCTGGTGCGGGCGGCCGCCGACTGCGGCATGGACGCCGCTATGGTGCGCCAACGGCTCGCGGGCGATGAGGATGTGGCGCGCATCGAGGCTGAGGGCCGTTCGGCGGCCGAGGCCGGAGTGAGCGGCGTGCCATTCTTCATCTTCGGCGGTGTGTTTGCGGTAAGCGGTGCGCAACCGCCGGAGTACCTGGCGCAGGCGATCGAGCGCGCAGCCGCCGAACGCGCCAAGCACATCGCCGCACAATAGCGCGGCCTCACGCCGCCTCGGCGGGGCGAGCCAATTCCACCAGTTTGCGCAGAATGGCGCGGGTGCCGCGCAGCCGCTGCTGCGGCCGTTCCCAGTCGTCGAAGAATACCACCCGCTGATCCGGCCGCACCCGCGCTCCCTCGCGCCCGATGAAGGCAACCAGCCGCTCCGGATTGGCGAAACTGTTGTCGCGGAAGCTGACCACGGCCCCTTTCGGGCCGGCCTCCAGCCTTTCGACATTGGCCTGCCGGCACAAGGCCTTGATCGCCACGATCTCCAGCAGGTGCTCGACTTCGGCCGGCAGCGGTCCGAAGCGGTCGGCCATCTCGGCCCCGAACGCTTCGATCTCGCGTTCGTCTTCGATCTCGGCCAGCCGGCGGTAGAGCGCCAGGCGCACCGGCAGGTCGGCGACATAGTCTTCCGGGATCATCACCGGCGTGCCGATGGTGATCTGCGGCGACCAGCGGTCGGCGACCGGCTCGGTGATGCCGGCCTTCAGGCTCGCCACCGCCTCCTCGAGCATCTGCTGATAGAGCTCGAAGCCGACCTCTTTGATGTGTCCGGACTGCTCCTCGCCAAGCAGATTGCCGGCGCCGCGCAGATCGAGGTCATGCGAGGCGAGCTGGAAGCCCGCACCCAATGTGTCGAGCGACTGCAGCACCTTGAGCCGCTTCTCCGCCTGCGCAGTGATCTTATGCTCGGCCGGCAACGTAAACAGCGCGTAGGCGCGCACCTTGGCGCGGCCTACCCGCCCACGAAGCTGATAGAGCTGCGACAGCCCGAAGCGGTCTGCGCGGTAAACGATCAGCGTGTTGGAGTTGGGGATGTCGAGCCCCGACTCTACAATTGAGGTCGATAGCAGCAGATCGTATTTGCCGTCGTAAAAGGCCGACATGATGTCGTCGAGGACGGTCGAGGGCATCTGCCCGTGGGCGACCATGACCTTCATCTCCGGCACATGCCGCTCCAAGAACTCCTGCTGTCCGGCGAGATCCTCGATGCGCGGGCAGACGTAGAAGCACTGGCCGCCGCGATAGCGCTCGCGCAACAGCGCCTCGCGCACCACCAGCGGATCGAACGGCGACACGAAAGTGCGCACCGCCAGCCGATCGATCGGCGGCGAGGCGATGATCGACAGGTCGCGCACGCCGGTGAGCGCGAGCTGCAGCGTGCGGGGAATCGGCGTCGCGGTCAGTGTCAACACGTGCACCTCGGCGCGGAGCCGCTTGAGCTTCTCCTTGTGGGCGACGCCGAAGTGCTGCTCCTCGTCGATGATCAGCAAGCCCAGGTTCTTAAAGGCGATACTCTTGCCGAGCAACGCGTGAGTCCCGATCACGATGTCGATCGAGCCTTCGGCGATGCCGCGCTTTACGGCCGCCAGTTCCTTGCCGCTGACCAGCCGCGAGGCTTGCCCGATCTTGATGGGGAACCCGCGGAAGCGCTCGCTGAAGGTCTTGGTATGCTGACGTGCCAGCAACGTGGTCGGCACCACGACCGCCACCTGCTTGCCGTTCATGGCGGCGACAAAGGCGGCGCGCAGCGCCACCTCGGTCTTGCCGAAGCCGACGTCGCCGCAGATCAGGCGGTCCATCGGCCGGCCGCTTGCGAGCTCCTTCAAGGTGGCATCGATCGCCGCCTGTTGGTCCTCGGTCTCCTCGTAAGGGAAGCCGGCGCAGAATTCGTCATAAGGTCCCGGCTCGAGCGTGAGCCGGGGCGCCTCGCGCGTCTGCCGTTCGGCCGCCACCTTGATGAGCTCGCCCGCGATCTCGCGGATACGGCTCTTCATGCGCGCCTTGCGCGCCTGCCAGGCGCCGCCGCCGAGCCGATCGAGATCCACATTGGTGTCTTCCGAGCCGTAGCGCGACAACAGCTCGGTGTTCTCGACCGGCAGGAACAGCTTGTCGCCGCCAGCATAGTGAACCTCAAGGCAGTCGTGGGGCGCGCCCGCGGCTTCAATGGCGCGCAGCCCAACGAAGCGCCCGATACCGTGGTCCACGTGGACGACGAGATCGCCGGCGGCGAGGCTCGTGGCCTCGGCAATGAAGTTCTCCGGCCGCCGCACGGCGCGGCGCCGCCGCACCAGCCGGTCGCCCAGTATGTCCTGTTCGCCGATCACCGCGGCATTGGCGGTCTCGAAGCCGCTTTCAAGTCCGAGCACCGCCAGCGCGACTTGCGGCAACGGCAGGGCCTGCGCCTCTTGCCACGACGCGACTGGCGTCAGGTTATTAAGGCCATGCTCGGCCAGCACATGGCTCATGCGCTCGCGCGCGCCGTCGCTCCACAGTGCTACGATCACGCGTTTTCGTGCCGCCTGCATGGCGAACACGTGACTGCTCACCGCATCGAAGACATTGCGGCCGGGCTCGGCGCGCTCGGGAGCGAAGTTACGCCCCTGCCGGGTGCCGACGTCGATGACAGCCCCCTGTCCGTCCGGCACTGCAAACGGCGTAAGCCGCGCCAGCGCCGCGGCAGCAAGGCGTTCGCGCCATTCGGCTTCCGCGAGATAAAGGCGCTCCGGCGGTAGTGGTCGATAGGGCGGGCCGACATCGCGCTGCGCCAGCGCCTGCATGCGCGCGTCGAAATAATCCTTGATCTGATCGAACCTTTCGTGTGCGGCATCCTCTGCGAGCGGCTCCAACACCACCGGCGTGCCGGGAACATAGTCGAAGATCGTGTCCAGGCCCGCGTGAAATAGCGGCAGCCAGTGCTCCATCCCCGCATGGCGGCGACCTTCGCTGATGGCTTCGTAAAGCAGATCGTCGGGAGTCGGCGCCCCAAAGGCCTCCACGTAGCCCAGGCGGAAGCGCCGGATGGTCTCGGTGGTGAGCTGAAATTCGGCGACCGGCACCAGGTTGAGTGCGCGCAACTGATCGGTGCTGCGCTGGGTCTCGGGATCGAAGCTGCGGATCGATTCGAGCTGGTCGCCAAAAAAATCCAGTCGCACCGGCTCGGCCATCCCGGGCGGGTAGAGGTCGATCAGGCCGCCGCGTACGGCGTAGTCGCCGGGTTCGCGTACTGTCGACACCCGGGAGAAGCCGTTGCGTTCGAGCCAGCGCGTGATGCCGTCGAGATCGAGAACATTACCGGGCGCCATCGCGAGCGACTGGCTGGCAACACTGTCTCGCGTCGGCAGGCGTTGCAACGCGGCATTGACGGTGGAGAGCAGGATCGATGGGCGGTCGCGGCCCTTGACGCGGGCGAGCCGCGCCAGCGCGGTCATGCGCTGCGCAACCACGCCGGCATGCGGCGACACGCGGTCATAGGGCAGACAGTCCCAGGCCGGGAATTCCAGCACCGTCATGTCGGGGGCGAAAAATCCCAAGGCTCGCGCCAGCGCCGCCATGCGCGGCCCGTCCCGACACACCACCATCAGGCTGGTCGCAGGCGGACTCGCACGGGCGGCGACGCTGCGCCCGAGATCGGCCACGATCAGGCCCTCGGCGCCGTCGGCGACCCCTGCCAGGACCAGCGGCCGCCCCGGCTCCAGCCGGTCAGCAGGCGACGTCATCCGGTCCGTCGCCCTACCGGTCGCCATATCGAGTCCTGCCGTCGCCGATCTGGCACGACAGCAGCCGTCGCAGCAGCGGCCCGTCGAACGGCGGCGGCACCTGCGCCCCGGTCAACCAGGCCAGCAGTTCACCATCGGGGACCTGCATCAGGCGTTCGAACTCGCTTAGCTCGGTTTCGCTCAGATCGGCGATGTTCGCATCAGCAAAGCGGCCGAGAATCAGGTCCACCTCGCGCAGGCCGCGGTGCCAGGCACGGAACAGGAGCCTGCGACGGCGGACGTCCAATCCCTCGCTCGAACGTGCCGTGCCGCTCATTCGTTCCTGTTCCTCAACACCAAAAGCCCGGACGGGGCCGGGCGGCGTCTCTATAGCGGGCGCGACGCTGCTTGTCAGCGTGAATTCTCGCGGGGATGAGTACAGCCGCATCCCGCGCCACCGCAGCCAACATGCGTTACTCTAAGGCTCCGTCCAGCCGACGCGATCCGTTGGAGATTTGCATGAGCGCCATCACTCTCGAACAAGCCAATCGCATCATCGCCGCAGTTCTCCAGCGCGGCGCCGAGCTCCAATGTCGTCCATTGAGCGTTCTGGTGGTCGAGCCAGGCTGTAAGGTGAAGGCGTTCCAGAAAGAGGACGGATCGTCGATGATCCGATTTGAGATGGCCTACGGCAAAGCCTATGCGGCGCTCGCGCTCGGGCGCTCGTCCAAGCTGGTGCGCATCCGCGCCGACGAACGCCCGATCTTCATGCGATATCTGCTCAGCGCCAGCGGTGATCAAATCTTCCCCGAAGGCGGCGGCCTGCAGATTCGCGACGACGGCGGCGAGGTGATCGGCGCAGTCGGCGTCACCGGCGATACCGAGGATAAAGACGAGGAATTGGCCCTGCACGGAATTCGGGCCGCGAGCCTGAAGACCGATGACGATTTCAAGGACCTGGGACGCCGCAGCGGCGTGCGGCTGACCAACATCTGATTTGGTGAGCCTCAAGGCCTCCATATGGAGCAATGAAATAATGCCAAGTCCTGATTTCGAATCCATTGCATTGTGCTTACTCGGACCGTCGGCCTTGAGGCGATTCCGCACCTATAAGCAAGTGATAGGTTGGCCGATGAGTTTGTCCCCGCCGAGAGCGAGCGGGAAGAGTGGCTGCCCAGCGGAACACAGAAACTCGATGTCGATGATTTCGACGTAATGGAGGCCTAGAACGCGCCCCACCCTGCTTAACCCGCTGTTCGGCGCCTTGACCAAAGTCGCAGGCGTCGGGCCGAAGCTCGAGCGTCTTTATCGACGGTTGCTCGGCCGCGACGACGAGGCGCGTATCATCGATCTCTTGTTCCACCTGCCGACCGGCACCATCGACCGACGCGCCCGCCCGAAACTGCGCGATGTCGTTCCTGGCACCGTCGTCACCGTGGCCGTCACCATCGACCGGCATCGCCCGTCACCGCCGAACCGGCCGCGCGCGCCCTATCAGGTCTACGCGAGCGACGAGACGGGCGACATCGTGCTGACCTTTTTCAACGCCCGCCGGGACTACCTCGACAAGCTACTGCCGGTGGGCGAGACCCGATACGTGTCCGGCACCATCGGCCTCTACGACGGCATGCTGCAGATGGTGCATCCTGACCGAGTGGTCGACGAGGCGGGCTTCGCCTGCCTGCCGCTGGTCGAGCCGGTCTATCCCTTGACCGAGGGGCTGAGCCTCAACCGGGTGCGGAAAGCGATCGATGCGGCGCTGGAACGTCTCCCGAGGCTACCGGAATGGCTGGATCGCGCCTTCCTCGCGCGCCAGCAGTTACCGGGATTCGGTGAGGCGCTGCATGCACTGCATCGCCCGGCGACGCCGGCCGACGCGTTGCCACAAGGCCGGGCTTGGACTCGGCTCGCCTATGACGAATTGCTGGCCGGGCAACTGGCGCTGGCGCTGGTGCGCACCCATCTGCGCCGCCCGGCGGGACGCGCAATGCCGGGGAATGGCGTTCTGCGCCGCAAGCTGATCGAGGTCCTGCCCTATTCGTTGACCCAGTCCCAGGTCCGTGCGGTCGCCGACATTGCCGCCGACCTCGCCAAGCCCGAACGCATGCTGCGGCTGCTGCAGGGCGACGTCGGGGCCGGCAAGACCGTGGTGGCGCTGCTCGCGGCGGCAACCGTGATCGAGAGCGGGCGCCAGGCTGCGCTCATGGCCCCGACCGAAATTCTCGCCCGCCAGCATCATGCCACGATCGCTCCTCTCGCCGCCGCAGCCGGAATCGACGTATCGATCCTCACCGGCCGGGAGCGCGGCCGCGAGCGCAGCGCCATCATCGAGCGACTGCGCCAGGGACACATCGGTATCCTGATCGGCACGCACGCCCTGTTCCAAGAGGACGTCGAATTCCGCGACCTCGGCCTGGCGATTGTCGATGAGCAGCATCGCTTCGGCGTGCAACAGCGCCTGGCCCTGGCGAAAAAGGGTGACG
>JADLEV010000059.1 GCA_020845935.1 Gammaproteobacteria bacterium | reverse complement strand
CTGGGCGAGCGGCGTAGTCATGCAGCGTCGATTGCAGCGGCAGAAGATCGCCGTCACGATGCGACATGCCTCCCAGCCGGACGGTCGCAACGAATCGCTCGCTCATAGTGCGTCGACCTGTTCGTCGAGCCAGATCTCGCGGAAGCTGTGGATGCGGTGAGGCGCGACCGGAATGATCAGCGTGACCCGGCGCTTATTGTCGACGTGGTTGACGTGAAAGATCGTGGTATCGCCGCCCACGCGCTGCTCACCGTAGACGATGCGCTGCACGGCCGACGAGTTGCGTACCGTGACGATTCGATCTTTCAGGCTATTCTCGTACGCCTCCTGTTGCGCGCGCTCGGCCGTGCGCTGGTTGTGCACGCCAATGCCGACGGACAACCCGGTTAGCGCGATCGCTATGTACGTGCCCGCAGCCCCCTCGATTGCCAAGGGCGCGGCGGCGGCGAGTAGCGGGAGAGCTGCAGGCATCAGATTCTCCATAGGGCGCTTACAGCGCCAACGCTGTTGAAGATCAATCCGGGCTGGCCCGGTGATGCCGGCGGCAAACCATGCAAAGCGACCAGTCCGCTTCCAGAAGGGTTATCAGCTGCATTCGATGGAATCACTGTCGGCCTCGCCTCTTGATTGCCCGGCCTGCTGCCCCTTGCTTGGACGCCGGCGCCGAGCTGGCCCCCCTCGCCGCAGGCAGGGCTGCCGGTGATTGGCATGGGTCCGCGGCGATGCTCGATGGACGCCCAGCGCTATGCCAATCGACTCGCGCTGCAGCACCGCGGGGAAAGGGGCTACCCGTCGTTGTTCACTGCCAGATTGCGCCAGTCCAATGCCTGGACGCTGCAATCGAGCGAAACCTTGAAGTCGACCGTTTCCCGATCGAAGCCCTTCAAGATCTCCAGCCGGGGCCTTCCGCTGGAGCCTTCCAGGAAGCCGACCTCGATGCCGGAGAATCGCTTCGGATCGGCAACGCCATACCAAGCCCGGTCGGAGATGATGTCAAGCCGAGCGTCAGGCAGAATCTGGAAGCCGCCTTCGATCAACATCAATTCTTCGTCGCCGAACCCCCATCCAAGCGTGGATTGGCTTTTGCGCACGAGCGCGGCGCGGTCGGACTGCGCTACCGGTACCACCAACGCTCCGAGGCGGGCATTCGTGACACGGTTCGGATCGATGAAATCACGCTGCAGCGCCATAGCCGCGCGCATGGCGCTTACGGAGTCGGTGCTGATCGAGGCCGGTGACAGGATGTTCCCGTGGTCCGCATGGAATAGGGCCTTGCCGTCCGACATCAGCGGGTTGTCGGTCAGTACGGCGTGGACGAGGTCACCGACCAACCGCTTGGCCGCTCGGCCGGCATCGCGAGGGGCTATCACCAGCGCATTCAGATCATCGTTGATGATCGCTTCCCGAGTGACCGAGAAGATTCGGCCGAACGTGCCAAGTGCTGCGATCTGACCGTAGTCGCCGCGCTTCACGGCCTCGTAGAAGCCCCCTTCCTCGACCTTCTGCAGGGCCGGAAACTGATCCATTGCGACACGCGGGTATTCGCGAAAGTCCTTCAACACTCCTCGCGAGGTCATTCGAGGCCAGATTTCCGGTGTCTCGTCAAAGCCCATCTGCAGTACGCGAGCGGGACCAGCGCTGAGGATATGCTGGTACTGGGACGTGCTTTGAGCGGCGCGAATCGTCTCGTGTACCGCTGCACCTGGCTTGAGTCCCGATAGGTCGCGGGCATGTTCGAGCAGGCTTCTGTCCCTGTATGGATTCGTCTCGTCATTCGGCAACAATCCCGCCCGCATTAGCACCGCATCTACCCTCGCGTGGGCGAGCTGTTCCAGGCGGCGTTCCGCATTCGTCGGGGGGTTCAGCAGCTCTTTGTACGTCGTCATGGCTTCTTCTGAGTAGTTGAGGACCGTTCAGCGCTCTTCGCCTTCGGCTTAGCGGCTGAGTGACTGCGGCAGAGTTCGGCCCTCACGGCATCCGCGAGCAGCCGCGCGGCCAGGATCCTGGCTTGTCGCGGCGTCAACCGGACCCCGTCTAGGGATACCGTCGGCGGTGGATTGGTTGGCATGGGCCTGCTCATGAACGAACGCTATCAGCCTCTGCTTTTTCGTCTTCCTCATCGCCGATGAGGGCTGCGACCGCCCAAGCGGTGCGGTGTGAGCCGCGCCGGGTCCGCAGGCCAAGCGCTTTGTCCAGCGGCGTCTTGCGCAGCAAGAAATCCTCGACGGCCCCGGCGAGAAGCTGCCGCACTTGCGGTTCTGGAAGCTCGCCCTTGCGTAGCTGTTCGGCGGCAAGCAGAAGTTGAAAGACGCGTTCCTCCAGTGACACGACCCGGCTAACCAAGCCTGCTGACCGGCGGCCTGACCCGTCCCTGGTCGGCTTCAAGCGCGTGTCCCCGGGGGTGCGGCGGCGGCGATCGGCGGCAGTTCGCGCGGCTGAATCGCCGCCCAGGCGTTGCGTACGCCAATCAGCTCGTGCTCGATGACCTTCAGCGCCGCCACCGGCGTCTGCGGCGCGCGCAGGCGGATCCGGCCAGGCAATGCCTCGATGAGCGGCACCGCCTGCGCGGCAACGTCGGCCAGCGCGGCGGTGAGCTGCTCGGCCGGCACCAGCAGCCCGGCGCGTACGGCATTCTCGCGTTCGATCTTCTCGGCCTGGGCGCGTGCGACACGTTCCCGCTCAGCTGCCAAGCCGCCAGAGCGGCCGGCGGCCAGCTCACCGCGGTGTCGAATCAGGGCCCTCAGCCACTGATGCAATGTCTCGCCGCTCCCCAGCACACCCCGGGCGCGCAGATGGCTGACCGCCGATTTGTCCAACCCGGTGATCTCGCCAAACACGCTCGCGGTGGCCGGGATATTCAGAGCACTGACAGGGGCGGGTAGGGACGTCCTGGTCATGGCGCGGAGCAACCCTGGGGCGCGCATGATCGGCAGGGCGAGACTGTGAAAATACGCTATTGTCGCGTAGACCGCTCAGATCGGCCCAGGATCGATTCGAGGGCTCGGATGTAGAAGGGTGCCTGCCGCCTCGAAATCGGGCCGCTGAGCGCGAATTGTTGACCCCCCTGGCGCTTTCTTGTGACTAGCGGAGAACTGCGGGTCGCGACCCGTTCACGCCCAGGCGCCAGGGAGGACCCGCCCGAAGAAGGCTGTTGCCGCTTGCCAGAAGCCGCCACGCCGCACGATCGGCGAGTCAGACGAGCGATGACACCAACCACACTGGCAATCGATTCTGTGGCGTTCAGTGCTCGGACCATTACACACTCCCGGGATGGATTGCCCGGGTGAACTTGATCCAGGTCCACGCGGCATCATCGACCACGTACCCTGGCTTGGCGAGGACGGCAACGAACATGTCGGCCAGCCCGGCGAGTTCAACGGCCCGCTGAGCGTGCTGCCTGCCGCGGGCTGACCAGCAGAAAAGCTCGAAGCCCTCGGCATGCCGTTCGCGGCACCATGCGATCAGCCGCTCGTTCAGCCGGCCGTCCACCAGCAACGTGCCGTCGACATCGACAGCGATAACCCGACGGGTCGGCCTCACGGTGCTCAGCGCTCGGAACTCGCGCTCTGCACTCCAGTGCGGACGGCGGATCATCGGAGGGCCTCGCAACCCATGGCCTGCGGTGCCTTCATGCCTTCCGGCCCCACGTCGGAGCGCTGGCGAGGCTTCCTGCGCACCGCAGCCACCTCGTCGACCACGATGTCCAGCGACACCCTCGGCTCAGCGCCGTCCTTGGCGAAGACCTTCGGCGTCAGCCGGCCCGACAGCGCCAGCGCGTCCCCGGCCTTCAGCTGCAGCAGCCGGTCGGCGGTAGTGCCGAAGGCGATTGCCGAGCACCAGATGCGCTGCTCAGCTTCGGCGTCGACCCAGATGCCAGCGGTGGCGAAGGCCTTTCCGGACTGGCCGGTGCGCGATTGCGGGTCGCCGTGCAGGCGGCCGGTGATGACTGCGCGGATCACAGCGTGTGCCTCCTGAGAGCGCGCGAACCGCATGGCGCACCCGTTATCGGCTGACGGAGCTTTGCACACAGTGCACTGCGCACACAGTCCCTACCTACTACGTAGGGACACTGTGTGCGTGCAGAACTTTGTGCACTTTGTGCATGCTTTTGGCGGCACCTTGTGCAGTCACTTTGTGCAGTCATCAGGCACCTCGATCAGGCCATGGCGGGGGGTTCGGTTGTCGTACTTGCCGACGACGTCCATGCGCAGGACACCGTCGAGTAGCAGTTCAGCAAGGGCCGCTTTCAGGGCCGGCTTCGGCAGCCCTTCGT
>JADLEV010000058.1 GCA_020845935.1 Gammaproteobacteria bacterium | reverse complement strand
TCGAGCATCGCCTGCTGCCTGTGCATCGCGCTGTTCTTCGCCGTGCATCCGCCGGAAATGCTCATCGTCGCGCCGCAGGTGATCGGGCTGTCGCTGCTGAACGCGACGCTCTGCACCTTCTGCCCGGTCCTGTTGGTGCTGCTCGCGGTCGAACGCATCGGCCCCGCGCTCACCGCACAGACCGGAATGATCGGCCCGCTGTCGACCGTCGCGATGAGCTGGCTGTGGCTCGACGAACCCATCACGACCTGGGTCGCGCTCGGCACCGTGCTGGTACTCGCCGGGATCTGGCTGCTGGCACGCTGGCGTTGATCCGCCGACCGCGTATCCGATGGCCCTGGGTATCTTCTGCAGGCACCGAGCACTATGAATCATTCACGCCGCGGCCGCCCAGGGGCGGCCGAATGTAGCGATCGGTTCGACCAGGGTCCTAAGTGCCGGTGTGCTCCTGGCGCGTGTGCCGGATCGATACGGTTCGCCAGCGCCGGATCGGCCGCGAGCAGTGTCGCGGTATAGGGATGTGCCGGTTGCCGGACGATTCGTTCGGTCGGGCCGATTTCGCACAGCCGGCCGCGATACAGCACCGCGATCCGATCGCAGAAGCGTGTGACCAGCGCGAGGTCGTGGGAGATGAACAGGAAGCTCAGGCCACGTTCCTCACGCAGTTCCTCGAACAGCATCATCACGCGCGTCCGCGTCAGCCCATCGAGCGATGAGACCGCTTCGTCGCAGACGAGCAATTCCGGCCGTGCCGCGAGCGCCCGCGCGATCGCGATGCGCTGGCATTCGCCGCCGGACAGTTCACGCGGTCGGCGCGAGCGGTAGCGTTCCGGCGCAAGACCCACGCGATCGAGCAGGTGGTCCGCCTGCCGTCGTCGTTCGGCGCGATGGACACCCCGGACGACGCGCAGCGGTTCCTCGACGATCGCACCGACGCGCCAGCAGGGATCGAGCGACGTGAACGGATCCTGAAAGATCATCTGCACGGACCGGCGCGCGCGCTGCAACGCTCTCCCGCGCAGCGTGACGAGATCGATGCCGCGCAACAGCACCTGTCCCGCCGCCGGCCGCGGCAGTTGCAGCAGCGAACGCGCCAGCGTCGTTTTGCCCGACCCGGTTTCACCGACCAGGCCCAGCGATTCGCCGGCCGCGAGGTCGAACGACACCCCATCGACCGCGCACACGATGCGGCCACGATCGAGAAATCGTTGTTGCAGCGATCGGACCGAAAGCAGCGATGGTTGCCCGGCGTACGAACCGGCTACGCGCGAACGAGGACCGCACGACGCGGCACACCCAGCCGCCGTGGTGGCGGACCCGATTGGTAGCGCCGCAACGGCCGGCTCGGAACAGCGGGTGGCCTGCCCCGCCGTGACCAGTGTGCGCGTGTATCCAGAACCTGGCTCGGTCACCACCCGCCGCGTCGACCCCTGTTCGACGACCCGCCCACCACGCAGCACCAGCACCTCATCGGCGAAGCCAGCCACCAGTCGCGGATCATGGCTGACCAACACGATCGCCAGTCCGCGCTGTCGTTGCAGCTCACGCAACAGGCGCAGCACCTCGACTTGCGTCGTGACATCGAGCGACCTGGTCGCCTCATCGGCGAACAACACCTCCGGAGCACCGGCGAGCGAGATGGCGAGCAGCACGCGGTGGCGCATGCCGCCCGAAAGCTGATGCGGATAGCAGTCGTACCATGCGTCCGGCGTCCGCAGCCGGACCTGATGCAACAGATGGGTCACGTGCTGGCGCGCCGCGTGGCGATCGAGCCGCTGGTGCATCCGTACCGCCTCGGCGATCTGCTCGCCGATGCGCATGATCGGATTGAGTCCTCGACCCGGATCCTGCGACACCAGCGCGATGCGCTTGCCACGCAGCGCCCGCAAGCTCCGCTCATCGCGATCCAGCAATTCGGTACCCGCGAACATCGCCGAACCGGTCACTTGCGCGGAGGGCGGCAGCAAGCCGAGTAACGCGCGGCAACCCGTGCTCTTGCCAGCGCCCGATTCGCCGACGATCGCCAGCGTCTGGCCGGCGGTCAGCCGCCACGAAATCCCATCGACCGCGGTCACGTGGCGTCCGCCCTGCGTAAAGACAACACGCAGCGCGCGTACGTCGAGCAACGGCGCTGCGGCTGCGCTCATCCGGTGCTCCAACGCACGCGCAGCGCTTCGCCCAGCACGTTGCAACACAACACCGTGACGAACAGCAGCGTGCTCGGCAGCAATACCAATGCCGGCCGGGCCGCGAGCGTCTCCTGGCCGTGCGCGATGAGGTTGCCCCAGCTCGGTGCCGGCGGCGGCACGCCGAGGCCAAGAAAGCCGAGCGCGCCTTCGATCAGGATGACGACGCCCATGCCAAGCAAGGCGAAGGTCCCGAGGTGCGGCAACAGGTTCGGCGCGACATGGCACAGCAGCAATCGCATGCCATTGGTGCCGGACAGCACCGCCGCGGTGATGAACGGACATGCTTCGAGCCGCAACGTCGCGACACGCGCGACGCGGGCGAATGCCGGCACGCTGAATGTCGTGAGCGCGGTGATCGTCGTGCCATGACCCGGCCCGAGTGCGGCGGCGATCGCGACCGCCAGCACCAGCGACGGCAACGCAATGAGGACATCGATGGCGCGCATCAGCACGGCGTCGATCATGCCGCCGGCACGCGCGGCGATCGCGCCCAACAGACCGCCGAGCGTCAGCCCGAGCAGGTTCACGGTCACCGCGATGCCGAGCGACGACCGGCCGCCGTGCAGCAACCGTGACAGCACGTCATTGCCATTGCCGTCCGTGCCGAGCGGATGACCGGGCGCACACCACGGTTGATTCGCGGCCAGCACGTTGCCATCGATCGGCGCAGGCAGCATCGGCAACAGGGGCGCGAGCAGACAACTGCCGGAGATCACGGCAAGCACGATCACCGGCAGCCGGATCGCGTTCACGCGAAGCGATGGCGCTCGCTCCGCGCTGGTCACCGGATCAGTCATGGCGCAGCCGCGGATCGAGCAGTGTGTACAAGAGGTCGACCGCGAGGTTCCCAAGAACCGTGGCGGCCGCGAGCACCAGCACGCTTGCCTGCACGACGACCGTGTCGCGCAGCGTGACCGCTTGCAGCAAGAGCTGGCCGAGCCCGGGCAGCGCGAAGATACGCTCGACGACCAGCGTGCCACCGAACAGCGTGCCGACATGCAGGCCGACGAGGGTCGACAAGCCAAGCAGTGAATTCGGCAACGCATGGCGCAGCAACACACGCCAGGGTCCCAGCCCTTTCGCGATCGCCGTCACGATGTACTCCTCACCGCGCAGTTGCTCCAGCAGATCGGCGCGCAAAAACCGCGCATAGAGCGCGAACAGCGGCAACGCCAGCGTCGCGACCGGCAGTGCCAGCGTGCGCAGGTTGCCTGCGATGCCCGTGCCGAGCGGTATGTAGCCGATTGCCGGCAGCAGCCGAAGTTCGACCGCAAACAACAGCACCAGCAGGATCGCGAGCACGTAACGCGCGGTGGCGAGACCGGCCAGGCAGATCACCGCGCTCAACCGATCGAACAGGCCGCCGGACTCGCGAGCCGCCAGCAACGCGACCGGTACGGCGGTGCCGAGCGCCAGCGCGAACGACAGTGCGACGAGTTCGATCGTCACCGGCAGTCTCTCGGCGAGGATGACGCGGACCGACTGGCCGCTGGCGAGCGATACGCCGAGGTCACCGCGCAGCACCCCGACGAACCATTCGATATAGCGCTCGTGCGCCGGCCGTTCGAGCCGCAATGCCTGCGTCAGACGCGCCACCTGCTCCGCCGTCGCGTCGGCACCGGCGAGTTGCTGCGCGGCGCTGCCCGGCAACAGATCGAGCACGACGAAGGCGAGCAGCGAGACCCCGAACAGCACACCGAGCGCCGCAAGGATCCGGCCGCCGACAAGCCGCCAGACCGGCCGGGTGCCACGGCGTGAGGTGCGGCCGGACCGAGCTGTCGGCATCCCCGTTGCGGGCGGCGTCGGCGCAGCGACCGACACCGGTTGTGGCGCCGCGACCGCGGGCGGAGAGGTCACCGCGTTCGCCATCGCACGTCCTGCCAGAACACGGCGGTGTTGATGAGGATCGGCGGGATCCGCGTCGTCAGGCCCGGGCCCTCGAGACCCTTGCGACTGAGCGTCGTCGGTGCGAATGCGAACAGGAATGGCGCGTAGGCGTGATCGCTGAGGTGCTGTGCGATGGCGCGATAGCTATCGGCACGCCGCTGTGGATCATCCGCGCCGGCACCTTCGTAGAGCAGGCGGTCGAGGTCCGGGTCATGGACGCCACTCAGGATCAGATCGGATCGGAAGCGCAGACTGACGCCGGAGCCGGCCTCCGGATCGTAGGAGCCGGCCATTTGCAGCATCGCCTCCCAGTCACGCGACTGGAATCGCTGCACCAGCGCCGCAAGATCGTGCGTCTCGATCACGACGTCGATGCCGGCCGCACGCCACTGGCTTTGCAGTGCCGTGATCACCTGCTCGGCGACCGGCGATGACACCGTGCCGAGCCGCACCTTCAGACCACCGAGATCCGTGACCAGGGCGCGGGCGCGTTCCAGGTCATGCGTCCGATAACCTGGAACCACCGCCAGGTGAAACAGACCGGCAGGACCCGTGAAGCTCTGGCCGACCGGATACCAGTCGTGAAACAGGCCCTTGCCAATCGCCGCGGCATCGGTCGCGTGATAGATCGCCGCGCGTGCGCGCAACTCGTTGAACGGCGCGCGCGCGGTGTTCAACTGAATCAGGTAGGGCGATACCGGCGGCTGTCGCGTCACGACGACCTTGGGCTCGCGCAAGGCTCGTTCGATCAGCGGCGTCGCGGTGACGGATTCGACGACATCGGCATCGCCGGCGAGCAGCGCGAGGTACGCACTCTGCTCGCTGCCGATCGCGACGAAGGTGAGCCGGTCGAGATACGGTCGCTCCGGCTGCCAATACAGCGGATTTCGCTCCAGTTCGACGCGCGTGCTGAGCTGGTTGCTGCTGATCCTGAATGGACCGGCGCCGACCGGTCTGAGCTTGAACGCTTCCTCGCCCAGCCGCTTCAGCGCGCTCGGCGATACCACCCAGTTGATGTTCGATACCGGCACGCCGTTGATTGCGGCGCCGTAGGGCTTCGTGAAGTGCAGGGCGACGCTATGCGCATCGAGAACGCGGACCGGATCCGGCATCAGCCAGGGCCAGCGTCGTGGCGCGCAGGCGCACGGTGATTCGATGGCGCGCACGATGTTGAAACGCAACGCCTCGGCATCGAGCGGCGTGCCGTCGGAGAAGCGCAGGTTGTCGCGCAGCGTGATCACCAGCGTCGCACCGTCGTCGCGGATCTCGTAGCCCTGCGCCAGCACACCGATGATGCGGGGATTGCCGCCATCGGCGTCCGCGGCGAGTTGGAACAGCCCACCGAAGATCGCGTTCATGATGTTCAGATTGGCCGAGCCGGTGGTACTGGTCGCCGGGTCGAGCCCGGTCGGCCAGCCGCCGGAGCCCGTCATGACCAGCACGGTGACTTCATTCGCGTGGGCGGGGGCATTGGCGCTCGCGGCGCCGCTCGTCGTGCCGGCATCCGGAGCGTGCCGTGAGCATCCGGCCAGCACCAGTACCGACACGAGGACCCGCAGCGCCGCGACACCCCGTGCGCGCGGCGGCACTCCGCTCAACATCCTGTCCATGGGCAACCTCCTCAGAGTTCCTCTTTCATACCGCACCGATGACCTCGGCAGCGACTTCGTCACGCAGGCACCACTTGAACAGCTTGCCGTTCGGATCGCGCGGGATGCGTTCGACATAGACGATCCGCTTTGGCAGTTTCATCGCCGCCAGCTTGCCGTTCATGAACCGCAGCAGTTCGGCGCTGAGCGCCGGGCTGGCGACTGCACCGGCTTCGAGTTCGACGAAGGCCTTCGGCACCTCGCCAAGCAACTCGTGCGGCTCCGCGAGCACCGCGCAATCGCGGACGAGGGGATGTTGTTGCAGGACGAGTTCAATCTCGGCGGCATAGATGTTCATGCCTGACGAGATGATCAGATCGTTGTCACGACCGGCGAGAAAGAGATAGCCATCCGCATCGAGATAGCCGAGGTCTCCGACCGAGACGAGCTCACCGCGATAGCTCGCACGCGTTTTCTCCGGATCGCCTTTGTATTCGAAGCGCTCACCCAGACGCTGGCGCAGATAGACGCGGCCGATCGTCAACGGCGGCACCTCCCGACCGCTCTCGTCAAGGATGCGGACCTCCGAGCCGCTCATCGCCTTGCCGACGGTGCCCGGCCGTCGCAGCCACTCGGCGGTACTCACCAGCGTGCCGTGTGACTCGGTCGCGCCATAGGACTCCCAGATGACCTCACCCCACCATTCGATCATCCGGCGCTTCACTTCCGGCGGGCAGGGCGCGGCGCCGTGCAACACGAAGCGCAGCGAGGCGGTTGACCAGCGTCGGCGCACGTCATCCGGCAGCTTCAGCAACCGCACGAACATCGCCGGCACCAGGAAGGTCGTCGTGACGCGATGGCGCTCGATCAGTTCCAGCAGTTGTTCCGGCTGCCCGTTCCCGACGAGCACGACGCAATGGCCGAGATCGAGCGCGACTTCGGCGCCACCCAATGGCGCCGAGTGATAAAGCATCGACGCGCACAGATGCACGTTGTTGTCTTCCGGAAACATGCCGAGCGAGGCGTTGATACGGGCGATCTGTTCGAGCAGTTCCATGCGATCTCGAGGAGGCAACTTCACCGCTTTCGGCCGGCCGGTCGTCGCCGAGGTGTAGGCCATCATTCGTCCGGTGACCGGACCTTGGATTGGCGCGGCGTCGTGCGGCGCCGCGAATCCGGACAACGTCGTGTAACCGGGCGCCTCACCGATCGAGAGCAGCAGATCCGCGTGCGCCCGATGGCGACGGATCGCATCGAGCATCCCCGTGCCGAGATCGGCATGCGTGACGATCACGCGCGCTTCGGAGTCGCGCAGCACGAACGCGATCTCGTCTTCGGCCAGATGCCAGTTGATCGGGACGATCAGCAAACCCGCCTGCCGACCGGCGAGAAAGGCTGCGACAAACTCGGCACAATTCGGCGCGATGATCGCGAGCACGTCGCCCGGAGCGAGCCCCGCACCCCGCAAGCCGCGCGCGAGCCGATTGACCAGCGCGGCCAGCTCGCCGCGTGACCATTCGTTTCCCGCCGGGTCGACCAGCGCGACGCGGTCCGGGACCCGTGTCGCGAAGTGCTGAAAGCCGACATCCATGTCCATCATCCTTTGCTGAGGACCCTGGTCAGCACCGTCGCTGCATTCGGCCGCCCGGGAACGCCCTCGGTGGTGACGAGACAATTCCGACCAGGGTCCCGACCGGCGCTGCATGCGCCGTCACCGACGCCATGCCATACTTCGGCCGCGACGCCCTTCGTCATGGAAAGGAATGCTATGACCACGCCATCCGATCTCACGGACTTTCTCTGTACCACGCTCGCGCTCGCCTGCCACCGGAACGCCGACGCACTGACGCCGGCGATAACGCTGGCCGATCTCAACGTCGATTCGCTGACCCTCGTTGCGGTGCTGGCACAGGTCGAGGCAGTGTTCACCGTGACCCTGACCGATGACGACACGATCGCGATGTTCGAGGCCGTGACGATCGCCGATCTGAGCGAACGCATTGCGCGCCTCCTGCGGAGCCGATGATCGCGCGTCGGCGTGTCACTGCTCGTCGCCATCGGCGCGCACGAATTGATGGACGCGTGTGCTGAGGTAGCGAAAGCCGCCATCCGCCGGCTCGCTGAACACAAGTACGGGACACACCTCCGGTTCCGGCTGCTCGGGAAGGAACACGTCGTTCCGGGCGGCCCGGAGCCGTCGCAAGAGATACGGGGCGGGCCCGGCGTCCACTCCGGCCGTTCCGGACTGCCGGGAATGCACCGCGACCTGCAGCAGGCCCGATGCGGCGAGAGAGATGCTGAGGCGGTAACGTGCGTTCGCGTAGACCCCGAGATAGACGGCCGGATCGATCGCCGCCCATTCCGTGGCGGTCAACAGGTGCAGCCGACAAACGGATCGGAAGTCGGCGAGAAGCGGGCGCAGCACGGTTGCCAGGGCGGCATGCACGAGTTGCGGATTCGCCGCGGCGATCGCGATCACGGTGCGTTCGGTTGGCAGAAATCGAAGCAGACCGGCGCCATCGTCGCCGAAGCCGACCTGGCCGAAGCTGTTGCCGTAGTCGACCCAGCCCGGATAGGCCTGCACACCGCCAAGCGGCAGCCGCGGCAACGGCACCGCATGTCTGGTGTACAGCGCGCGCAGATGCGCGTGCAATCCGGGCCGTGCCGGGTCGCCGTCGAGGTACCAGCGCCCGATCCGCAGCAGATCGGTTGCCGACAACCGCAGATCGCCACCCTGTGCCGGGCACAGGCGCTTCGCTTCCGGCCGCGACAGGGCGGCGATGCCGAGCGGCGCGAACAGCAGCCGCTCCAGCAATTCGGCATAGGTCCGCCGATAGACGGTCTCGAGTATCGCCGCCGCGAGCCACGGGCCGACATTGCTGTAGCCATACAGCCGGCCGGGCGGCGCGATGCTGCCGGATTGCGCGAGGTCAGTCAGCAGTGCCCGCGCATCGATCCGGCCATCGGCACTCCGGGGCAGACCCGCCAGCCGCGAATGATCGAGGCCGGACGTGTGGTTGAGCAGGTGGTAGACGCAAATGGCCCGCGCCGCGCCTGACATCTTGGCGGGAATCCGCGCGGGCGGCAGATAGGCGCCGATCGGCGCATCGAGGCACAGTCGACCTTCACTGGCGGCAATCGCGACCAGCGTCGCGGTCAACGCCTTCGCGATACAGCCGATCCGTACCGGGCGAGTGATCGTGCCACCGTGGATCGCCGCATCGAGTACGGCATCGTCGGTCGCCACACCGAGCGCGATGCCCAGGCGCTGGTGCCCGAGCGCCAGTTCGAGCAAAGTTTGCAGGCTACCGCGTGGCGTCGACGTGCCGCTGTGTCGCGGCTGACCTTCCATGGTCATCCTTGTCCCTCATCACCTTTCCATCCGCGGCATGCCCGCGCTCACCCTGCGGCGCGTCAGGACACCGGGGTCATGCCGACATAGTTCGCGCCGATTACCAGGGCGTTGTACAGCGCCTGTGTCGCGGCGCAGACCAGAAACGCGATACCCCAGTCATAGGCGATCCGATACCTGGGGACCAAAGGACAGGGCACATTCTTACTGTCCCTTCGGCCTGCATCTGACTTTAGCTATCGGTGACACGGATCGTCAACGTGACCTTTTCCCGCATCGATTGGGACTTCTCAATGGCTGTTAGGCCGGCCCGCCAGGTTGATCTCACGGCTCGCGAGCGCGATCGTTTCCGGGCGGTGTGCGACGATCACGCGGGTGATCGCGAGTTGCCGGATCTGGTGGTTGATGCCGGCCTCGTTCGCAAGATCCAGGTGGCTGGTCGCTTCATCGAGATACAGGATGCGCGGTGCCCGGTACAGGGCACGGGCGAGCAGCAGTCGTTGATACTGGCCGCCGCTCAGGCTCGATCCCATGTCGCCGACCAGAGTCTGATATTGCATCGGCATCGCCATGATCTCGGCATGGATGCAGGCCTGGCGCGCGCAGGTCGTGACCCGTTCCAGATCCGGCTCAGACGAGAAACAGGCGATGTTGTCCGCCAGTGAGCCGCTCAGCAGCCGGTCTTCCTGCATCACGCCTGCGCTCTGGCTCCGGTAATGCGGTACCCGTGCGAGCGGCAGATCGTCGATCAGGATTTCGCCCAGCGTCGGCTGGATGAGTCCCAGCAGACACTTGAGCAGCGTCGTCTTGCCGCAGCCGCTCGGGCCGGTCATCGCGACCGTCTCACCCGGCTGGATGACGAAGTTCAGGTTCGCGAATACCCAGCCATCGGTATCGCTATAGCGGTGACAGAGGTTGCGCACCTCGATCTTCCCCCGCAGCAAATCGCCGTGCGCGCTCCGCCCACCGGCCGTGACGAAGTCGGCATGCACCTGCTCATCCACCGGCTCCGCCGGCGTGAACACGATGTCGGCGACGCGGCCGAGGTGGACTTCCAGCATGCGCAGTTCGATGGCCTTGTTTATCAGCGATCCAATCGAGCCGACGAAGCGCGTCTTGTAGCTGATGAAGGCGTACAGCATGCCGACGGTCATGGCGTTGCCCATCACGGCCCGGGCGCCGAGATAGATCACGACCAGATTCTCGATGCCGGTCAGCAGGTCATTGAGCACACCGTACCACACATTCCACTTCATCACGGCGATGCCGCGGTTCATGGCGTCCGCCATGAAGTTGTGCCACTGACCCTGACGGTCGTTCTCGCGCTGGAACAGCTTGATGGTCTGCATCGCGCGGATCGTTTCCATGAAGTGTGTGTCGAGCTTCGCCCGCGCAACGATGTTGCCTTCCGTCAATCCGCGCATCGTGCGATACAGCGCGATCCGGATCGCGGCATAGAGCACGACGACGCCCAGCACCACCAGCGTCAGCGTGACGCTGTACGCCAGCATCACGCTGACCGTGACGAGGGCGAGGATGCCATCGACGATTGCGGCGATGAGACCTGTCGTCAGCAGGTTCTGTACCGCGTTCAGTGAGCCGAAGCGCGAGACGACGTCGCCCAGGTGACGCCTGTGGAAGTAATCCATCGGCAGCCGCACCAGATGCCGGAACAGGTTCGCCGCCATCTGGAAGCCGAGCCGGTTCGACAGATACAGGATCACGTATTCGCGCAACGCGCTGGTGCCAACCTGGATCAACAGCAGCAGCCCGAAGCCGAGCGCGAGCACGATCAGCAGATGGCCGTCATGACGCAGCAGCACATCGTCGACCACCAGCTGCAGGTAGAACGGCGACACGATGGCGAACAGCTGCAGCAACAGCGCGAGCAGCAGCACCTGGCCGAAGCTGCGCTTCAACCCCTGGATGCGTGTCCAGAACTGGCCGAGCCGCAGCTTCTTCGTTTCCTGTCCTGGCTGAAATGCGTCGGTCGGCAGCAGTTCCAGCGCGACCCCGGTGAAATGGCGCGCGAACTCGGTCTTGTCGAGGCGCTGCACGCCACTGGCCGGATTGTGAATCTCGATGTGCTGCCGGGTGACTCGTTTCAGCACCACGAAGTGATTCAAGTCCCAATGCAGGATGGCTGGCGCCTGCAGTGCGCCGGTCTGTTCGACCTCCAGCCGCAGCGCGCGCGAGGAAAGCTGCATCCGGCCGGCGATGTTGATGAGCGCCTTCAGGTTCGAGCCCCGGCTCGAGATGGCGAAGCGTTGGCGCAGGGTGACGAGGTCCGTCTCGTAGCCGTGATAGCCCGCGATCATCGCCAGGCACGCCAAGCCGCATTCGGTCGCTTCGGCTTGCAGGATCACCGGCAAGCGCCGGCCGCCGCCAAAATGCAGCAAGGCTTCGGGGCGCGTGGGTGTCGGTGTATGCCTGGATTCCATGGCCTCGGCCGATATCGGTTACACCGGTTCCATGCGCAACGGAACGCACTGCCACAGTTTCCAGACGCCGTGCTCTTCCCTGAAGACGGCGAGGTTGTCGGCACGCGTGTCGGGAAACTGGGGCCCGGTGATTTTCTCGATCGTCTGCTCGTAGCGGACGTAGGCATAGTCGCCGTCGGTCCCGAGATAGCACTCGCGGTGAACCGCGATAGCCAACGTGAAGCGATCGAACAGCACCTCGAAGTTCCGCAGCATCATCGCATGGGCGATCGACGCCGAATGCAGGCAACGGCGGATACCGGGCAAGTCCTTCTGGTTCTGGTAGCGGATGAACTCCGCATACAGCCGGGCAAGTACCTCGGCCAACGCCGGCGAAGCACCAACCGGTTCATCGGTCACGGCATCCATCACCGTCTTCCTTTCAAGCTATAAATCGGTTCCAGCAGCCATTGCAGCAAGGTTCGCTCGCCGAGCCGGACATCGGCGGAGAGCGTCATGCCGGGTTTCAACGCGAAGTCCTTGCCGTAAGCCCGGACGGCCTGACGATCGAGACGCGCGGTGACGCGATAGACCGGCTCTTCGAGGCGCAGTGGCAGGAACGCAAGCTCGTTTGGCAGCAGCACCGTCTCCGAGAGGTTCGTCACCTCGCCGCGGTACAGGCCGAATTTCTGATAAGGGAACGCGTCGTAACGGATGTCGAGACTTTGCCCCGGGCCGACGAACCCGGCCGAGCGCACCGGGATCAGCACCTGGGCCGCCAGTTCGGCATCGCCCGGGATCAGCGTCAGCAGCGGCACGCTGCTGCCGGCATGAACCCGTTCGCCCGGGCGAATCTGGAGATTGTTCACCTGCCCATCCCGGGCTGCCTTGATGAGGTACGAGCGCTGGCCTGCGAGTTGCGCGATCTTCTGGGCGACGTCGCTCAAGCGCGTCTGCAATTGCACGAGGTCGTTGTCGCGCTGTTCCGGCAGCAGTGCGGCTTCCGTCTGCAACTGCTCGATGGCGTTGCGTCGATTGGTCTGCTCGCGGAGCATTCCCTGGCGTTCGTTGCGCAACGCCAACTCTTGCGCCAGTGTCTGCTCGAGGTCGGCGGTGGCGATAAGACCCTTGCGCTGCAACGCCTGCAACCGCTCGACCTGCTCCGCGACCAGCTGTTGCCGCTGGCCGAGCGTTCCCAGCTGAACGCCGAGCAATTCCAGATCACGCCGAGCAGCACTGGTCCGTTGCTCGATATCGTCGCCCCGGCGTTGATAGATCGTCGCCGTCCGATCGAGCTGCGCGCGCAGCATCCGCTGCTGCGCTTCGTATTCTTCAAGCAACTGCTGATCGAGTCGTGCGCCATCTTCGAGGTAGCGATCGCCGGTAATGACCAGCAGCGACTGCCCGGCCTCGACCAGGTCGCCTTCGCGCACCCTCACCTCACGGACGATGCCGTTGTCTTCGGCATAGATCCGCGTCACGCCCTCGGGCGGCTCCAGCCAGCCGAGCACGGTCTCCTTGCGCGCGTAGGTGCTGGTGATGAGCCAGGAGCTGGCTGCGGTAACCCAGGCAAGCAGCAGGGAAAGAATCAGCGCATGCGACAGCCGCGGCAGCACGAGCACATCGCCATGCAGGCGATCGATCTGCCGTTCGATGACTTCGGGACGAAAGAGATCAGAGGGTTCGGCAGTCCGTGCCGGTCGCGCGCCGTCCATTGGCGACTCCTTGGTTCAGTTTCCTTGATGCCGGGGCATCGCTTTCCGCTGCTTCGGTTTCCGTTGCGCCAATCGTCACTCGAAGTCGAGGATGGGATCAAGAGGGCAGAGCCGTCGCAGTCGCCGCTTCGCCGGCTCGGGTTCGCCTCGATCGCTCAATACCCCTTCATCTCCTGTTCGGTGAACGGTTGCTCGGGCGTCGCGCCGAGGATCCGTTTCAGGATCGCGTTCATCGTGTGCACGTCATTGTCGAAGCCACCATGGCTGGTGCTGCGGGTGCGGCCGGATTTGCCGTCCGAGTAATGGATGGCGAGGCCGGGCTTGTCGGCCAGCTTCTTCGCGTAGCGTTGCATGCCGAGCAGCGGCTTGTTCGCATCGCGTTCCAGCGCGCGCGACACGAGGAACAGCAACGACTTGCGATAGGCCGCGGCGACGTTGTCGTCTTCCTCGAGCTCGTTGTCGAGGTTGTAGATGTCGAGTGCCGGCAACGCGACCCTGGCCACGGCCCCGCGCGCGCCGAGCCGCGGTGCGTAATGCTGCTTGTAGAAATCAATCGTGCAGGCCGGTGCCAGCAAGCTGCAGCTGCGAATGAGGTCCGCCTGGCCGAGGCCATCGAGCGCGGCGAGCAGATGTCCGAGCAATACCGCGCCGGTGCTGTGGCCGGCGAGATGGATGCGGATGCCCGTGCCTTGCAGCGCGTTGGCGAAGGTGCGGATCACGACTGCGCCGTCACCCGGCTGCTCACCACGCGGCTCGAACGGCAGCCGCGCATCGCGTTTCATTTCGTCCCAGAGCGGCGTCACCGGCTTGCGCACGCCATCCTCGATCAGGGCATCGCTGAATTCGGTCAGCCGATCCTTGAGATCGCCGCCCAGCCCCCGCGCCGGCTGGTCGTGCCGCATGAAGACGCGCATGACCGTGTCCTTGATCTCCTCGGCCAGCCCGGTGTCGTACATGATGTGATACGGATAGATGCCGTTGCGCTTGAAGCCATCCTTCAGCGCGGCGACGCGGTTGGCGCTGGCGTCCGGGCTGTTCAACCCACCGTGTGCATAGATCAGCAGATGCCGGTACTTCTTCGATCCGGCCGAGGCCGCGAGCAATTGTGCGGTGCGCGCGACATCGTCGGGCGTACTCCAGAAGTTGCCGCGTTCCTTGAACCGGCCATCGTCGAAGTGCACGAAGTGACCGGCAATCTCGATGCGCTTCGGCGCCCGACCATCGAAGCCGGTGGCACTGCGGCGCGACGAGCTGGCGGCGAGGCCGAAGATCCGCGGCGTCGGGATCGCGAGCAGAAACGCCCAACCATCGTTGACGTGATCCAGCCAGTCTTCATACAGCCATAATGCGAAACCGCCGCTGCCCCAGTCCTTGCCCCACGAGTTCTGGACGATGACGCCATCGTTGTTGTAGCCGACGATGGCGAAGGCGTGACCGCCTTCGCTTTGGGCACTGGGCTTGATCACCGCCAGGCCCGATGTTGCGCCGGCCCTGGCGGGCTTGAACCAACCGGAATGCACGTTGGCCGAGACGAACAACGCGCCGACTTCATTGAGCGCCGCATGGTAGTCGTTGATCTCCGCGCGCAGCCGGTAATACGCGCCGAGCGTGACGTCGCGCGCGGCGCGGGCACGCTCGATGGTCAGTTCGCCGGGCTGGTCGGGAACATAGGCCCAATCCTGCTCGCGGCACACGCCCATGTTCTTCCAGCCGCGGATCGCGCCGCGGCAACTCGACCCCGCGTAATCCTCGCCGGGCCATTCGTCATGTTTCTTCGCCATCTCGTACAGCATGCGCGGGCTGGCCAGAAACGCTTGCTCGGCCCGCTTCGGCACCAGCTGGTTGATCACCGCGGCGAGACCAAAGCCGGTACAGGCGCCTTCTTTCCCTTGATCGAGGATGGTCGCAGCGCCACGATTGTCGAGCACCGGCCGCAGCCGGATCAACGCCGGTTCGTAGTAGCGATCGCGGATATCCGGCGGGTCCTTGCGTGCGTTCAGGATCCGCGTGTGACCGGCCACCTTGACGGTCGGGAAGTCATGCCTTGATTTTGACCTTGCCATGGGCGTCCTCCTTTTTGTCAATACAGCACGAAGTCGTACAGCATGTCGTTGACCGCGACCAGCAGATGCTGCCGGCCGTCGAGTTCCCAGGTCTGCGGCCCATTGCTGATGTTGCCGATGCGGCTGTGCCAGAGGAATGCACCGGTCTTGCCATCGAGCGCGACCAGGTTGCCGTTGCCGTCGCCGGTGAACAGCAGCCCGCTTGCGGTCGCGAGCATGCCGGCGCCGACCCCGCCGCCGCCCGGCCATTCGTGCCGCCAGGCCGCCTTGCCGGTGCGATAGTCGATCGCCTGGATCGCGTTGCCGTCGAAGCCGACGATGGCGACGCGCTTGCCGCCCAGCCCCATCGAGCCGCGCGGATCGGGATCGGTCAGATAGACGATGTTGAAGCCGTTGTTCTCGTGGCTGTAGAAGAGGCCGTACTCGGGATTGAACGCCGGCGGCTGCCAGTTGACGACGCCGCCTTCGATGGGCGACACCAGCGATCCCGGGATGGTCGCTTCCTTGGCCGGATTCGGCTCCGGCGAGCCGCTCGGGCGCACGCCGAGCGACCAGTTCATCGTCCTGCCGAACGGCTGCGTGACGAGGTGTTCGCCGGTGACGCGATCGAGCGTGAAAAAGTAGCCGTTGCGCGCCGCGGTCGAGACCAGCTTGCGCGGTTTGCCGTCGATCACGCCGTCGATCAGGATCGGCGTCTGCGCCGAATCCCAGTCGTGCGTGTCGTGCGGCGAGGTCTGGAAATACCACGCCAGCTTGCCGGTCGCGACCTTCACCGCGAGCAGCGAGCAGGTGAACAGGTTATCTCCCGGCCGCGCGACGCCGGTATAGCCGGGCGTCGGATTGCCGGTGCCGAAGATGTAGAGATCGGTCTCGGGATCGTAGGCACCCGGCAGCCACACCTGACCGCCGCCATGGCGCGCCGCTTCCAGATTCGGCCAGGTATCGAGTCCCGGATCGCCCGGCTGCTGCGGCGTCGTGTAGAACCTCCAGAAGAGCGTGCCGGTCGCCGGATCGAACGCTTGCAGGAACCCCGGCATGTCCGAATCGTTGCCGGTGCCGACCAGTACCCTGTCGCCGATCACGATCGGCGCCATCGTTGAAAAGTACTGCTCCTCGAACGACGCCAGCGGCATATGCCACAGCTCCTTGCCGGTGCGCGCGTCGAGCGAAACCAGATAGTTGTCCGGTGTCTCGAACAGCAGCGCGTTGCGCCACAGCGCCGCGCCGCGATTGGCGATGTGCGTGCCGCCGCGCGTCTTCCAAAAGTAATGCCACAGTTCGGTGCCATCGCGTGGGTCGAGCGCCCAGACGTGATCGGGCGCGGTCACGTACAGCACGCCATCGACCTGCAACACCGCGCCCTTGATGTTCGGCGACTGCGGCGGGACGTCGCCGCTGCCCTCGCCGCCCTGAATCGTGACGATGCCGCGCGCGGTTGGCGACGCCGAGACGCCCCCCGCCGCGCCGCCGCGAACCGTGGCATTCATCCGCGCCGTCCAGGCCAGCGTCAGGTGGCGGACACTGGCGCGATCGATCTGCGTCAGCGCGCTGTAGCGCCGGCCGCTGTAATCGCCCGAGTAGGTCGGCCAGCTTCGAGCCAGCGGCTGGTGGAGATCGGCCGGATCGAGCACGACCGCTTCCTGGGCGCCGGCGCCGGCGGCGATCACGCCGAGCACGAGGGCGATGGCATGACTGCGAATTGGTTTGCTCATTTCAGGGTCGCCAGATAAGCGGTGACGTTGTGCATCGTCGCATCGGTCAGCTCCGACAGCAGTTCGCGGTGGCGCCGCAGCGGATCGTCGATCTCAACGGCAGTGACCTTCGCGCCGCTGCCGGCGCGCGGGAACGATCGATAGCGGCCGTCGGCAGTGCGGATGCTGACGATGAAATCATCGATCCGCAGCAGCACACCGCGAATCCGTTCGCCGGAGCGCAGAGTCACCGTGGCCCGCACCTGTCGCCGCGCCGGATCCGGCGGCGCGACGTTGGTCCGCGTGTTCATCGCGACCGGCGCCGGAGCGCCTGGCGCAAGCACCGGGCGCGCGACCAGGCGGCCGGCGACCCAACTGTCTTGCAGATTCTCCGGCGTGCGGGCGCGTGTCGCGATGCCGCGCAGATCGACGGCTGTTGAATGGCAGGAGGCGCATTGCCTATCGAAGTACTGGCGACCGGCCGCGGCATCGCCGACCAGGATATTGAGCTCCGCTGGTTCCGCTCCCGGCGGCGGTGCTCCCTGCGCCTGCGCCTGCGCCATCACCGCATGCAGATACTCGGCGACCGCACGCACGTCGTCGTCATTGAGCGCGAGCGGCGGCATCGCGTTCATCCCCGGCGTGCTGCGACCCTGCCGCACCACCGGTTCGATCAACTCGCCCTGCTGATCGTTGAACACCAGCGCCGAGCGCAGCAGGTTCGGCCCGCCCATGTCGCCGCCGCGCAGATCGCCGCCATGGCAGGCGCGGCAATGGATGCCGTACAGGGCCTCGCCGCGCGCGATCAGGCTTGGATTGCCGGGTGGCCGTTGCTGTGCGGGGAAGGTCGCGGGCAGCGCCGCTCGGACCGACGAACGCGGCGGCGCCGTCGCTACGTCGCCCGGTGTTTCACATCCGGCCAGGATGCACAGCAGCATACCGACCATGGTCACCGTTCTGCCCCGCACGCCCGTCTCCTCCATGCCAGTCAGCCGGGCGGTACGATACAGCTGCGGTCTGGGCCGAACAAGAAAGCGATTGGCGCCAAAGGATTGGCCGGATCCCCTGTCAATACATTTTACATTCGTCCGAGCCCACGGCGCGTTACCGCGCTGAAAGCCGGAGACGGCCTAGGGTGGCATGTCGATTGCTTTCCGATGGGACGCATAGGCTTAACCAATAATTCACTCCAGGAGGCATCCCACCATGAAACACGTATTGTCATCGGCCGTTGCGGTTGCCATCACCGCGATGCTGGCCGTACCACAGGCGGACGCGATACCGATCCGTTCCAATCCCGGTTTCGCGACCAGTTCCCTTGCCGCCAACGACGACGACTCCACCGGCTTGGTCAACCTCGGCATCAGTGCCAACTTTTTCGGCACGACCTATACCAGCGCGTACATCAATAACAACGGCAACATCACGTTCGATAGCGCGCTGTGGACCTACACACCGTTTCCGATTGTGACCACTGGGGAGAAGCTCATCGCGCCGTTCTTCGCGGACGTCGACACGCGTGCCGGAGCGCTGATGACCTATGGCACGGACACGGTCGGCGGCCGG
>JADLEV010000057.1 GCA_020845935.1 Gammaproteobacteria bacterium | reverse complement strand
TGGTTAGGTGCTCGACCGGCTCCGGATCGTGGGTCGGGCGGGTAATGCGGAATGCGCCATGCTCGGCCTCCCACAGCGGGAAGTAATTGGTCTTGACCGCCATCCGGCAGACTTCGATCGAGGCGTCGGTCGGGGTTTTCCAGCCGACGTTGCACGGCGTGAAGACGTGCAGATAGACGAATCCTTCGCGCACCATCTGCTTCGCCTTGGTCAGCTTCTTGGCGTAGTCGTCGAGATGGCTCAGGGTCGCGGTGGCGACATAGGGGATGTCGTGCATCGCCATCACCATCGGCATGTTCTTTGACCCGGTGCTCTTGCCGCGGCTCCGGCTGCCGACCTGCGTGGTGCTGGTCGCGGCGCCGAGTGGCGTGCCGCTGCTGCGTTGCACGCCGGTGTTCATGTAGCCTTCGTTGTCGTAGCAGATGTAGATGAGCTTTTCATTGCGCTCGGCGGCGCCGCTCAGCGGCTGGAAGCCGACGTCCATCGCGCAACCGTCACCAGTGTAGCAGACCACGGTCGCGTCGAGGCCGGCGCGTTGATACGCGCGTGTCAGCCCGGTCGCGCTCGAGGCGACGCCGGTCATCGTGCAGGCATAGTGGCCATGCCGGTGCCAGGCTCCGGCGTTGGCACCGTTCAGCACCGGCGCCGAGCACGACGGTGTGCCGACGAACAGCGCATCCTTGCCGAGCACGCGCGAGATGAAACGCAGGTTCAGTTCCAGCGTGCAGCCGGAACAGAGCGCGACGCCGCGCGCGAACTGATCCTCGTTCTGGTAGAACTTGGTGACCTTCGGCAGTTTCTTGATCGTGGCGGTCATCGAGGAACCTCTCTGTTACGCTCCGGCGACGAGCCAGGAGACCGGTGGGCGCGATTCGCCACGGGCGGCGGCGGCGAGATCGGTGACGATGGTTTCGATGTGTGGCTTGGGAATGTCCATGTTCGCCAGGCCATCGATGTAGCCGAGCAGTGGCACGATGCCGATCTCCGGCGTCAACGCGCGGATCTCCTGATAGATCGGGCCGCAATCCCAACCGAACGCGACGCTGCGATCGAGCACGCCGATGGCCTGCCTGCCGTGCAGCACGGCGGCCAAGCGTTGCCGCGGAAACGGCCGGAACATCCGCAGCTTGACCAGGCCAACCTTGATGCCGGCGTCGCGTTGCGCATCGATCACGGTCCGCGCGGTGCCGACCGCGCTGCCGGACGTTACCAGCACGAGCTCGGCGTCATCGGTCCGGTAGCATTCGATCTGGCCGCCGTAAGTTCGGCCGAAATCCGCGGCGAACAGCGCATCGACCTCGTCGAATTTGTCCTTCGCCCGTTCCATCGCCAGCAGATGCTTGCGCCGCAGCTCGACGAACCCGGTGCCGAGGCCATGCGCGCCGGCACCCATGCCGGTGCCGGGTCGCAGTGCCGGCCGGGCCGGCTGCGCGCACAGTGGGGCGAGAAAATCATCGACCGCTTGCTGCGACGGAATGGAGATGGCCTCGGCGAGATATGACAGGTAATAGCCGTCGTAATTGACCATGATCGGCAACTGGATGTCGTCATCCTCCGCGAGCCGGTAGGCCATGATCACCAGGTCCATGATCTCCTGACCGGTTTCGGCGATCACCTGGAGCCAGCCGCTGTCACGGGTCGCAATCATGTCCTGCTGTCCGGAGCAGACCGCGTGAATGCCCGGGGGCTCGCGATTGACATTGACCATCACGACCGGTGCGCGGTAGCCGGCGGTCTGCAACATCGCGTCGTACATGAACACGAGACCATAGGACGAAGTCGCGGTGAAGACGCGCTCACCGGCCGTGGCCGCGGCGCAGACGATGTTCTGTGCCGAGTTCTCGCCTTCGACCGCGATCATCTCGCAGTCGAGTGTGCCGTTGACGTGAAAATTCTCCAGCGTCTCGATCACCTCCGACTGCGGCGTGATCGGATAGGTGGCGATAACCCCGGGACGACAGAGCCGTACCGCATGCGCGGCGGCAGCGTTGCCGGTGATGACGCGGCGTTGTTCCGGCGTGGGATCAGGTTTGGTCCGCTGGGCTTCCATCGGCTTCGTCTCCATCGGCGACCATGACGATCGCCTGGGTTGGGCATTCCTTGGCGCAAATGCCGCAGCCCTTGCAGTAGGTCAGATCGATCGGGAAGTAAGTCTCTCCCGGTGTGATGCATTGGGTCGGGCAGAACAGATAGCACTGCCCGCAATAAGTGCATTTCTCGACGACGACGATGGGCTTTTCGGTGCGCCACGAGCCGGTGGTCAGGCACAGCAGGTCCTTGGACGCATCGCTCCACGAGGCTTCGGTCGGAAAGGTCGCCGCACCCGGTGCCGTCTTCGGATCTACGAGTGCCATGTCTGTACCTCGACTTCGTGATAGCCGCGCGTCGCCGCGCGCCGGTTGCGTTCGAGCAGTTCGCCGTCGAAATACTCCGCGAGGCCGGCGAGCACGGCCTCGAGCGTGAACCAGCCGGTGGTCGCGGCGAGCGCGCCGACCAGGCAGGTGTTGGGAATGTTGCGGCCGATCTCGTCGCGCGCGATGCGCGTCGCATCGACAATCCCGGCCCGTTCGAGATTCGGGCTCGGCCGCTCGCGCAGCGGATGGGGCAGATTCAGAATCAGCACGCCGCCGGATTTGAGACCGTCGAACAAGCCCGGCAATGCCAGCAGCGTCGGATCGACGACCAGCAGGCAGTCCGGTGTGTAGATCTGGCTCTTCTCGCGGATCGGTTCGTCGGCGAAGCGAGTGAAGGCAACGACTGGCATGCCGCGCCGTTCAAATCCGTACATCGGAAAACTGCCGACATGCCGGCCATCGCTGGCGGCGGCAGACGCAACCATCCGCGCCGCGAGTACGGCACCCTGGCCGCCGCGACCGTGAAATCGAAGTTCCTTGACTGCCATTGGAGAATGTTCCGGGTGTACCACTTGCCACAACGCCCGGCGCCGTGCCGGGCAGCTGAACCACCTGCCACCGGGTCGCACGCTAAAGTGATTCACTCTTGCTGGTGGTGATCGCTGTCACGAAATCCGGGACGTCTGCCGCCAGCACTGACGCACGATCATCGTGGTCTGCGAGCTTCGGTCGCATCATCGTTGGCTTGCGTCAACGGCGGCGAGACCCGCAGGCGATTTTTTTCAACCGGGAAGGTATATTTCGCTGCAGTCGCGGTGCGGTCCTGGTCGTGGCGGAATTGAGTGGAAAATGCATACCGTGGCGGTGACCAGAATTTCGTTGCTCGGGCTTCTTGCCTCTCTATTGCTGGCGGCGAACTGCACTGCCGAGCCGCAGATCCTGGGCTGGCTTGAAGGTGCGTACCTGCAACCCTGGGGCATTCGTGTCCGCGCCAAGCTCGATACCGGTGCGCTGACCAGTTCGCTGCATGCGGAAGATATCGGCACCTTCGAACGGGACGGCGCGGCGTGGGTCCGGTTTCACCTGCCGTACGGCCGCAAGGAGGGCTATGCCGACGGCATCATCATCGAGCGGCCGCTGCAGCGCGAGGCGGTAATCAAGGAGCGGGTCGGCGAGAGCGTCGTGCGGTATGTCGTCGAACTCGATGTCTGCATCAATGGCCATACCTACCGGACGCCGGTCTCCCTGTTCGATCGGTCCAAGTTCAACTATCCGCTGATCGTCGGCCGGACCACGCTCGAGGGAAATATCATCGTGGATTCGGCGCGAACCTTCATCGGTGAGGGTGAATGCTTCAGAGCACGACCCAGTGTCGCCCCGGCACCCGAACCGGCGGCGGCCAAAGCGAAATAGCCAGCAGTCGTCGATCCCATGCACAATCTGCACGTCAAGTTGTTGACCCTGTTGTTGCTGGGTGGCGGCCTCGTCTTCGCGTGGTTCAAGATTCACCTGCTCGGCCTGCCGTTGCGACCGAACCAGGAGGCAACCGTCTGGACGGTCGAAGCCCGGGTCGAGTTCCAAGGCGGCAACCGGCCGGCAGTGGTTGATCTCGATCTGCCGGACGAATATGGCCGCCACGAGATCGTCGACGAATATTTCGTGTCGTCCGGGTATGGCCATACCGTGCATACCCGGAACGGTGATCGCCGGACCGAATGGTCGATTCGGCGGGCGCGCGGCACGCAGTATCTGTTCTATCAAGTCGCGCTGGTGCCAGCGAGCGAAGCGAGTTTGGCGGCCGCGGCACGGGACGCCCCCCCGCCGCCGGTGTCTCGACCGGACTACGAGGAGCCGCTGCGCTCCGCGATCGAGGCGCTGCTTGGCAAGGTGCGCGGTGAATCAGCGGACATCTTTACCTTCGCCGGCCACCTGCTGCTGGAATTGAATCGACCGGGGGCAAATTCCGGTTACGAGATCATCAGCAAGGACCTCGCGCGCGGCAGCCGCGAATGGGTCGAACGAATCCAGTATGTCCTGGCCGGTGCGCAGATCCCGAGCCGGCTGGTGCGTGGCATCACGCTCGAATCCGGCAAGGTCAACGATGAGCTGACGCCCTGGCTCGAGGTGCATAACGGCCAGCGCTGGGAAGGTTTCAACCCGCTGACCGGTGAGCGCGGCTATCCCCCAAACTTCGCGTTGTGGAGTATCGGTGATCTGCCGTTGGTGCGGGTCAATGGCGGTGACAACGTGCATGTCCGTTTCGCGGTCGCGGATCGGCCGCAAGCGACGCTCGATGTCGCGCAACGTCGCGCGGAGCGCTCCTATCCACGGCTGCTGGCCTGGTCGCTGTACTCCTTGCCACTGAACACGCAGTACGTGTACCGGATCCTGGTGATGATCCCGCTGGGTGCGTTGATCGTGATCGCCCTGCGCATTTTCGTCGGCGTCACGACCTTCGGCACGTTCATGCCAATCCTGATTGCGATTGCGTTCCGCGAGACGCAACTGGCCTGGGGTATCGGCTTGTTCTGCATCATCGTCGGTGCCGGTCTGTCGCTGCGCTTCTATCTCGAACGGCTGCGTCTGCTGCTGGTCTCGCGCCTGACCGCGGTGCTGATACTGGTCATCATGCTGATGTTGGCCATCAGCGTCCTGAGCAACCAGCTGGGCCTGTTGCAAGGCTTCTCGATCGCGCTGTTCCCGATCGTGATCCTGACGATGGTGATCGAACGCATGTCCATCACCTGGGATGAACTCGGCCCGCTGGAGGCCTTCAAGCAGGGTTTTGGCACGCTGTTCGTCGCCGTGCTCGGCTACCTGGCGATGACCAACCCGACGCTACAATACCTGATGTTCACTTTTCCGGAGCTATTGCTGGTGTTGCTGGCGTTGGCAATTCTGACCGGCTCCTACACCGGCTATCGGCTGACGGAGCTATTCCGGTTCAAGGACCTCGCGACCGAGGCCGAGCAGAATGCTGGGACTGGCACGAAGACTTCGTAACGCCGGCGTCGTCGGCATCAACTCGCGCAATCGCGGCTACATCATGCGCCGCAACCCGCGCGCACTGTATCGACTGGTGGACGACAAGCTGCAGACCAAGCGGCTGGCGCAGGAAGCGGGTATCGCCGTGCCGGAACTGTACGGCGTCATCTCGACCGTGCACGACGCGCGCTACTGGGATCGGGCCATCGGCACCCATGACGACTTCGTCATCAAACCGGCGCACGGCAGCGGCGGCAATGGCATCCTGGTCATCGCGGCCCGGCGCAACAACCGGTTCTTCAAGGCGGACGGGATCGCGCTCGACGCTGCGACCGTCGAACACCACATCGATAACGTGCTGGGCGGGCTGTATAGCCTCGGCGGCCAGGTCGATCAGGCGATCATCGAATATCGAGTGCAGTTCGATCCGGTGTTCAAGGCGCTGAGTTACCAGGGCGTGCCGGACATTCGCATCGTCGTCTATCGCGGCGTGCCAGTGATGTCGATGCTGCGCTTGCCGACCCGCGAATCCGATGGCAAGGCGAACCTGCATCAAGGGGCGGTCGGCGCCGGCATCGATCTGCTGACCGGCAAGACGACGCTCGCGGTGCACCACAACCACCGCATCCGCGAACATCCGGACTTCGGCACGCCGATCGCCGGCTGGGATGTACCGCTGTGGCAGAACCTGCTGCTGCTCGCGGCGCAGTGCTATGACATTGCCCCGCTGGGTTATCTCGGTGTCGACATGGTGCTCGATGCTGAACTCGGACCGCTGGTGCTCGAGCTGAATGCGCGGCCCGGCCTGTCCATTCAGATTGCCAATGGACGCGGCCTGCGCCATCGGCTCGACGCCGTCGATCGGGTCGAGACCCTGCCCGATGGCGCCGCCGATCGGGTTGCCCTCGCGAAGGCGCTTGTCGGGGAAGTCTCGCGGTAGTCAGACCGCCCTCACGAAAATGCACTTGGCATCACCGTCGGCGTAGAACCCTTCGAGCCGCGCTTCCAGCAGATAACCGCTCAGCTCATAGAAGCGTCTGGTGCGAAGGTAATCGTCGCGCGACGAGGTTTCGACGTAGACCTTGTGTCCGCCGCGCTCGCGAATCGCCTGTTCGGTGCGGCGCAGCAGTTCGACGCCGAGGCCGAGTCCCTGGCGGCGCGGATCGACGACGATCCAATACAGATCGTAGCGACCGTCGGTGCCGTCGATGAGACCGTAGCAGGTATAACCGAGCAGGGTGCCCGCGGCATCGTCGAGAAACACGAACTCATAGCCGCTGGCGAGTCCTCGGGCGAGTCGCTCCTCGACCAGTTCCGCGGCGATGGCGATCTCGGCCGGAGAGAAGTTGCCGGCGGCCGTGGCAAGCGCGCGCACTTCGTCGATCCGGCGTGGTTCGACTTCGGTGGAATAGCGCAAAGCGGCAGGATCGATATTCCGTTGTTTGGTCATCGAAGGGACTCCTGAGTTCGAGGCCGCGCCGCGGCGACGATGCGCGCAATCAGCGCCGGGTAGTCCAGGCCGGCACGCGCCGCGGCGGCGGCAAGGCCCGCATCCGGAGACAGACAGGGATTGGCATTGACTTCGAGGACCCAGATCGATCCGGCGGCATCGACGCGGCAATCGACCCGGGCGTAACCGGACAGCTCGAACAGATCCCAGCAGCGCCGGGCGATCCGGCCGAGTTCCCGGCACAGGTTCGGTTCGTGGGCGAGCCTTTCGAAGTCGCGCGGTGTGTGCCGGTATTCGAACGAATCGGGCTGCCATTTCGCGGCGTAGCCGACAATGTGCGGCTTCCCCGGCGCAAAGGCATCGAACAGGATTTCCGCCGGAGGCAGGACATCGACCGCAGCGCCGTGCGCGAGCAGCGCGATATTGATTTCGCGGCCGGCGATGAACCGTTCGGCGAACCAGTTCCCGCCGCGTCGTGTTCTGGCTTCGAGACAGGCGGCTGCGGCAGCCGCGGTCTGGCACACCGCATCATCATCAATGCCGACGGAGGCATCCTCGTCGATGGGTTTGACGATCCAGGCTCCCGCCTGCATTGGATCGCGCAGTTCCAGCGGATCGCAACACCAAGCCGGCGTGGCGATGCCGTCACGCTGCATGCGTTCCTTGCTGAGCAGCTTGTGCGTCGTGATGCGCAGGGCCTCGGCATCGCTGCCGGTGAACGGCAAGCGCAACTCGGCGAACAGCGCCGGTGCTTCGGCGATCCGATCCGTGCGACCGTGGATCGCCTCGACCAGATTGAACACCAGTTCCGGGCGCTCTTGTCGCAGCCAGGCGTGTGCCGCGGCCAAGTCATCGTCCAGCGCGAATTCCCGACAGGGAACGTTCGCCACGCGCAGCGCATCGCGAACCGCGGCGAGTTGCACCAGCACATCGAGATCGTCGGGCGCAGCGCCGGGTGGCGGTGCGCCGTAGACGAGTGCGATGGTCATCAGGCCGAAACGGAGCGCTGCGCCGCGACCGCGGAGGGAAGGCGAGTGCTTGCGCTCGCGACGATGTCGCCGATCAGCCGGTCGTAGCCGATGCCTCGCAGCGTGCAGAGGATCGGCAGGTCGGAATGTTCGGGGTGCAGGCCGGCCAGCGGATTCACCTCAAGGAACTCGGGTTCGCCTCGGGCGTTGCAGCGCAGGTCGATGCGGCCGCCGTCGCGGCAGAGCAGCGCGCGCCAGGCGCGCAGCGCAACGTCCTCGCACTGGGCTAGCAGCGCGGCCTCCGCCAGCAGCCGGTACTCGACCCGAGATTCGCACTCTTCCTTGTTCAGATAGGAATAAACCTCGGCTTCGGCACTGGCGTTCAGCACGATCTCGGCGACGCCAAGCGAGCGCGCCGCGGTGCCGGTACCGAGGATGCCGACCGTGAATTCGCGCCCCGGCAGGAATTCCTCGACCAGCACCGGTTGTTGAAACTCCTGGAGCAAGCTTTGGCACATCGTTGCAAGCACCGCCCGATCGACGATCTTCGAGCGGGCATCGATACCCTTGCCGGTACCCTCGGCGAGCGGTTTGGCGAACAGCGGGTAGGGCAAGTCGATCGCCGCCACCTCGGCCGGCGTTTCGACGACGGCGAAGCGGGGCGTCGGGACGCCGGCATCGCGCACGACGCGTTTCGCCAGCGCCTTGTGCAGCGTCAGCGCACAGGTCAGCGGGTCGGAAAACGTGTAGGGAATGTTCCAGGCATCGAGCAGCGCCGGCACTTGCGCTTCGCGACCAAAGCCGCCAAGGCCTTCGGCGATGTTGAACACCAGGTCCCAGCGCTTGCCATCGACCAGCGCGCGAGCGAGTTGCCGCACGTTGCCGATGCGTTCGGTGCGGTGACCGAGGCGGCACAGCGCGGCCTCGATGGCGTCGATGGTTTCGCCGCGGTCGAATTCAGCGGTTTCGAGTTCGGAATACCCCGCGGCGAGGTACTCGCCGCGGAGGTCGTAGGTCAGGCCTATCAGCATGCGTCCCGGGGAACCGCGTTCAGCCCGAGCGTGCCACCCGGATCCGGATACCGGAACACCTGCTGTTCGTAGTTGCGGAGGATGAGGTCATCGCCGTCGCGACCGACGACGTACTCGGGCAGCAACGGAATCTTGCCACCGCCGCCGGGTCCGTCGATCACGTAGTGCGGTATCGCGTAGCCGCTGGTATAGCCGCGCAGCCCCTCGATCAATTCGATGCCCTTGGCGACGGGGGTGCGGAAATGACCCGCGCCGCTGATCGGATCGCATTGATACAGGTAATACGGGCGGACACGAATCTTCAGCAGGCCATGCAGCAGACGACGCATCGTTTCGAGATTGTCGTTGATGCCCTTCAGCAACACCGTCTGACTGCCGAGCGGAATGCCGGCATCGGCCAGCCGACCACAGGCCGCCGCGACTTCCGGCGTGATCTCGTCCGGGTGGGTGAAGTGCAGGCTCATCCACAACGGGTGGTAGCGACGCAGCATCTGCACCAGCGACGATGTGATCCGCTGTGGTTCGACGATGGGCTGCTTGGTGCCAAGGCGAATGAACTCGACATGCGGGATGGCGCGCAACCGCCCCAGGATGTAGTCCAGCCGATCGTCGTCCAGGCTCAGCGCATCACCGCCGGACAGCAGCACATCGCGGATTTGCGGCTTGCTGGCGATGTAGTCGAGCGCCGCGTTGATGTCGTGCTTCTTCAGGGTTCGCTCGCCGGTGGCCCCGACCAGGCGGGCACGGGTGCAGTAGCGGCAGTACACGGAGCAGAAGTTCGTCACCAGAAACAGCACGCGATCCGGGTAACGGTGGACCAGTCCGGGTACCGGCGAGTCATGATCCTCGCCGAGCGGATCGTCCGCTTCGCCAACGTAACGGTCGAACTCCGCCAGCCGCGGCACCACGGCCAGCCGCAGCGGCTGGTTGGGATCCTTGCGATCGAGCAGGCTCGCGTAGTACGGCGTGATGCCGATCGGCAACGGCCCGGAATGCCGGTTGATGGCCGCCGCTTCCTCCTCGGTAACGTCGATGATCCGCGCCAGTTCTTCCAGCGTGCGGATCCGGTTGCGGTTCTGCCAGCGCCAG
>JADLEV010000056.1 GCA_020845935.1 Gammaproteobacteria bacterium | reverse complement strand
GCGAGCAGATAGCCGGTCCAGGTCAGCGGCCGCACCGCGACGCCGAGCGCCGCGGCCTGCAACGGCCCGCGCGCGAGGACGTTCAGCGCGCGACCGAGCGGCACCACCAGCACGCACGCGAGTGCGAGCACGAACAGCGCCAGTCGCGGCGAGCGCGCATAGATCAGATCGCCCATCAGCCAATAGAGCATGCCGGGGATCCGATCGGCCGGCGCGATCGCCAGCAGGAAGGTGATGATCGCGCCCCAACCCGACGCCACCACGACGCCGGTCAGCAGCAGCCGCGTCGGTGTCCAGCTGCCACTGCCATGAGCGAGGCCGAACACCAGCAGGATCGACAGCAGCGCGCCGAGCAGCGCCGAGCCGGTGACGAGCCCGGCGCCCGCACCGAGCAACATCGCGCCGAGCGCCCCGACCGAAGCGCCACCGGAGAGTCCGAGCACATAGGGATCGGCCAGCGGATTGCGCAGCAACACCTGCATCAGCGCGCCGGCGACGCCAAGCAGGCCGCCGGTCGCGAACGCGGCAAGCGCCCGCGGCAGTCGCAGCTCGAACAGCAGCGTGCGATGCAGTTCGTCGCCGCCACCCATGGCGACCGCCCACAGTTCCGCCGGACCGATCGGCACGCTGCCGATGCCGATCGCGAGCAACAGTGCCAGTACGGCGCCGGCGAGCAACAGGCCCAACGCTGGTACGGGCGACGAGCGCCGCGGCGGCGCGATGCGCGGCGTGGTTGCTTCGACGGACACGCTCATCGCCGCGCCCGCACCTCGTCGAGATGCGCGCACACCGTGCGAATTCCCTCGAGCACGCGCGGTGTCGCGCGCACCAGCAGCGACGGCGGCACAAAATACAGATTGCCGGCACGTACCGCGCGCAACTTTGGATAGGCGCGCCAGGTATCGAGCCAGGCCGGATCATTCTCGCCGCGACCACTGACCAGAATCGTTTCCGGATCGGCCGCCAGCACCGCTTCGACATCGACCCGCGGCGCCGGCCGATCGAGCGCGCTGAACAGTAGCTCGCCACCACACTCGGCGATGGCCCGACTGATCAGGTGATCGCCACCTGCGGTCAGCAACGGATCGTCCCAGACCTGATAGAACACCTGTACCTGCGGTGCATCGACATAGCGCGCGCGGATCGCGGCAAGGCCGTCACGAAAGGAGCGGGCCGCCGCCATCGCCGCCGGTTCGGTCCCGGCCAGCACGCCGTAGCGCTCGATCGATGCGGGAATGTCATCCAGCGCCCGTTGCTCACCGCGATAGACCGTGAGTCCCAGTCGCTCGATTGCGCTGACGTGCGCCGCCGGATTGCCGCTCTGCCATGCGATCACCAGATCCGGTTGTGCCGCGACGATCGCCTCGAGATCGAAGCGTTCGTAACTGCCGATGCGATTGATCCGCTCGGCCGCCGGCGGATAATCGCTGTAGCTGGTCGTGCCGACGACGCGCTCGCCGGCGCCCGCCGCGAACAGCAATTCGGTCGCGCCGGGCGACAACGCGATGATGCGGCGTGCGGGTTCACGCAGACAGATCTCGCGCCCGGAATCGTCGGTCACGCAGCGCGGCGCCGCCATCGCGAGTACCGGCCACAGCAGCAACAGAGTCGAGCAAAGGCGACGTGCGTCGCGACGGGTCATCACATCGATCCTCACCACGCACACCCGCGCGGATGGTGTCTTGCCAGGCATCGGGCCGGTCTACGGGCTGACGAGTGGCGCGCGCGGACCCTGTGGCCCGGCCGCCCCGTTTCGCCGCCTTCCCATGCCAAAAGGCACAGTGGCTGCGGTGGCGAAACGGAATCCTCGATCACCGTTGCGGGGGCAGCGCCGGACTCTGTGTCACCGGCTTCCCGTTTCATCAGCAGGCGCGAACGCGCCGCTGACACCCGATGCAATCGGCGCCCACCGTAGCAGCGAAGGCGGCGCGGCGTCAATTTCAAATGCGGTTGCACCGGGCGTGTACGATTCCGCATACTGCGCGCCCCGCGGCGACCCGAACAGCACGATGACCGATGCGACAACCCCTCTGCAACTCGAGCCCGAATTCTCGACCGACGAGCGGCGCGGCCTGTACAAGGCGATTCATCAACGCCGCGACGTGCGCGGGCAATTCAAACCGGATCCGCTTCCGGACGACATGCTGCGCCGCGTGCTCGACGCCGCGCATCACGCGCCATCGGTGGGCTTCATGCAGCCGTGGAACTTCATCCTGGTACGAAACCCAGAGATCAAACGACGGATCCACGCGGCATTTCTCGAAGCAAACACCGAAGCCGCCGAGATGTTCACGCCGGAACGTGCGGCGCAGTACCGCCAGTTCAAGCTGGAAGGCATTCTCGAAGCGCCACTGAACATTTGCGTGACCTGCGATCGCGAGCGCACCGGCCCGGTGGTCGTCGGTCGCACGCATCAGCGCATGATGGATCTCTACAGCAGCGTCTGCGCCGTGCAGAATCTCTGGCTCGCGGCGCGCGCCGAAGGACTCGGCGTCGGCTGGGTCAGCATCTACCGCCAGGAACGCCTGAAGGAGATTCTCGGCATTCCGGCGGCGATCATTCCGATTGCCTACCTGTGCATCGGCTTCGTCGAGTTCTTCTTCGCTCAACCCGAACTCGAAACCGCGGGCTGGCTGCCGAGACTGGCGCTGGACGACCTCATCTTCAACGACCAATGGGGCAAACAATGACAAGAACACTGATCAGTTCCGGTTCCAATTTCGAACGACAAATCGGCTACTCGCGTGCGGTCGTCGACGGCGACTGGGTCTTCGTTTCCGGCACCACCGGATTCGATTACACGACCATGACCATTGCCGACGATGTCGTCGCCCAGACCGAACAATGCCTGAAGAACATCGCCGCCGCCTTGCACCAGGCCGGTGCGAGCATGGCGGACGTGGTGCGCGTCACCTACGTGCTGCCGGAACGGGACGATTTCGAGAAGTGCTGGCCGATCCTGGGGCGCTACCTTGGGGACGTGCGGCCCGCCGCGATGATGCTCGTCGCCGGACTGTCGGATCCGCGCATGAAGATCGAGATCGAAGTCACGGCACGCAAGCACGCGTAAGGTGCCATAACCGAAGGGCATTGCGCCAGAACGATTGCGCCGATAACGCGTCGCTTGGCGCCGACCTCTGCCGGCCGCATAACGCTTCTGCCCCGAAACGTGCGGCGCAACACCCTCCACGTGGTCTGCCAGCGTGTCGTGCCGGCTGCCGAAGCTTCGCGGCCATTGCGGCGCCGCCGGGCCTTTGCCGTGGCCACCGTTCGCCGCTACAATCCGCGCCCTGCATCAGGTGCCCGCACGCACGAGGTTCGCCAATTCGGCGCGGCGCGGGTTAAACGGGAAGTGTGGTGCATCGCGGCAATATGTCGGCTCGCCGCGATCAAGCCAACGCTGCCCCCGCAACGGTAACGACGCCATCGCGTCGGAGCCCGGAACCGGCCTGGGTGGAGTCGATTCGATCCGCCGCGCGTGCAGCGCTGTAACGATGAAGCGGAGGGCTTTGTCGGCGGATGTCTGCCTTTCTCGCATCGGCCATCGCCTCGCCTTCCTCCTTGCCACTGTTTTCTGGAGGAGAACCTACGTGTCCACCAAACCACTTCGCCGGGCGTCGCTCCGGCACGCCTCGTTGTTCGGCTTTGCCCTGCCCTCGCTGGCCGGTGCCGTCACCGAGGAGATCGTCATCACTGCGACGCGGACCCCGGTCTCGGTGATCGAAACGCTGCCCGCGACCTCATCGCTGTCGCGCGAACGTCTCGATCAACTGCAACCGCGCGATCTGACCGAGCTGCTGTCGCGCACGCCGGGACTCGACCTGAACCGCAACGGCGGCCCCGGGGCAACCACGAGCCTGTTCACCCGTGGCACCGGCAGCCGCCATACGCTGATCCTGGTCGATGGCCAGCGCGTCGGCAGCGCCACGCTCGGTTCGACCAACTTCCAGTTCCTCGATCCGGCGCAGATCGAACGCATCGAAGTCGTGCGCGGCAGCCGCTCCGGTCTGTATGGCAGCGACGCCATCGGCGGCGTAGTGCAGATCTTCACGCGCCAGGCAACCGAACGACCCAACGTCTGGTTGCGTGCCGGCACCGGCAGCCATGAACTCGCGACGGTCACCGGCGGCGCCAGCGGCACCGCGAACGGCCTGCGCTACGGCATCAACGGCTCGTTTCAGGACACCGCTGGCATCGACAACACGCTCGACACCACCGACCGCAACGGCGATCAGGATGGCTACCGCAACTGGTCGCTGAACGGCACCCTCGGCTACAGGTTCGCGAACGGCGCCGATCTGTCGCTGGCGCTGCTCTCCAGCGACAGCCGCAACGAATACGACAATCTGTTCACCGCGACCGAAGAGCCATTCAGCGACAACGTGATCCAGAACCTCACGCTGCGCGGCAGCCTCCCGCTGAGCTCATACCTCGACAGCTCGCTCTCGCTCGGTCTTGCCGTTGACGACAACGTGAACTTCGATCGCACGACGCGCAGCGCATCCGGCGACTTCCGCACCGAACGCCAACAGCTCGCCTGGCAGAACGACATCACCTTCGCCGCCGAACAACTGTTGACGCTCGGCCTCGACTATTACAAGGAGCGCGTGCTCTCGAGCAATGTCTATACCGACGCCCTCGACCGCCCGGTCAAGACCAGCGACAACATCGCCGGCTACGCTCAATTCCAGGGCGCCTGGGGCCGGTTCGATCTGCTTGCGGGCCTGCGCCATGACGATCACGAACAATTCGGCGGCCACACCACCGGCAACGTCGCACTCGGCTTCGCCTTCGACGATCGCCATCGCCTGGTCGCGAGCTGGGCCGAAGGCTTCAAGGCGCCGAGCTTCAACGACCTGTACTGGCCGGCCACCCCTTGGAGCTCGGGCAACCCGGCGCTCGATCCCGAAGCATCCGAAAACCGGGAGATCGCACTGCGCGGCAACTACAGCCAGTGGCACTGGTCACTCGGCTATTTCCATACCGACGTCGACAACCTGATCGACTGGGCCGCCGGCCCTGACTTCGTCTGGCGGCCCTACAACGTCGCCGCCGCAGAGATCGACGGCGGCGAACTGACCGCCGGCATCACCCTCGACGGCTGGCTGATCGACCTCGGCTTCACCTACCTCGACCCACGCGATGCCGCCACCGGTAACCGCCTCGAAAACCGCGCCCGCGTGAACCTGTCGCTGAACATCGATCGCCAGGTGCTCGACAACCTCACCGTCGGCCTCTCTCTGAAGACACAGGACGCACGCTACGACGACACCGCCAACACCGTCCGCCTCGGCGGCTACACCACCATCACCGCCCGTGCCGCCTGGCAGGTCACGAAGAACATCGAGCTGACCCTGAAACTCGACAACCTGCTCGATGAAACCTACCAGCTCGCCAGCGGCTATCGCCAGGACGGCTTCAACTGGATGTTCGGCATCGGTTGGCGGCTGTGACAGAGACGGACCGGGACGGAGGTCGGCGTCCGAATCGTGCAACGTCTGAGCACGCAGATGTCCGCCCCGGGCCGCCGCAGACCCCGGCACGACCGGAACGAACCATGACGATCGCCGACGCCATGACCAGGCACGCAACCCTGATGATCCAGGGCACCACCTCCGACGCCGGGAAGAGCACCCTCGTCGCCGCTCTCGGCCGCGCCCTGCACCGCCGGGGCGTCAAAATCGCTCCATTCAAACCACAGAACATGGCACTCAACAGCGCCGTCACCCCGGACGGCGGCGAAATCGGCCGCGCCCAGGCGGTGCAGGCACAAGCCTGCGGCCTCGAACCCCGCCGCGACATGAACCCCGTGCTGCTCAAACCCAGCACCGACACGGGTGCCCAGGTGATCATCCAAGGCAGAGCCTTGAGCACGATGGAAGCCGCCGCGTACCACGACTACAAACGTGTCGCCCGCACCGCCGTGCTCGAATCCTACGCACGGCTCAGCGCCGAATTTCCGGTCATCCTCGTCGAAGGCGCCGGCAGTCCCGCCGAGATCAACCTGCGCGAAGGCGACATCGCCAACATGGGTTTCGCCGAAGCAGTCGATTGTCCGGTCGTGCTCATCGCCGACATCGATCGCGGTGGCGTATTCGCCCATCTGGTCGGCACACTGGAACTGCTGTCCCCGTCCGAACGCGCGCGCATCAGCGGCTTCGTCATCAACCGCTTTCGCGGCGACCTCGGCCTGCTGCAACCCGGCCTCGACTGGCTCGAACAACGCACCGGCAAACCCGTGTTCGGCGTCCTCCCCTATCTGCACGGCCTGCACATCGCGGCCGAGGACGCGATCGATACGCGGCAGGAACTCGGCGGCGACGGCCCACGGCTGCGCGTCGTCGTGCCGGTGTTGCCGCGCACCAGCAATCACACCGACTTCGATGCGCTGCGGCTGCATCCCGAGGTCGATCTGCGTTTCATCGGCCCGGGCACACGGCTGCCGGGCGCCGACCTCGTGATCCTGCCCGGCAGCAAGAGCGTGCGCGCCGATCTCGACGCCCTGCGCGCACAGCATTGGGATGAAGATCTGCTGCGCCATCTGCGTTACGGCGGTCGTGTACTCGGCATCTGCGGTGGCTTGCAGATGCTCGGCGAGATGATCCGCGATCCCGAGGGCATCGAAGGCGCACCGGGCGAAAGCACCGGCCTTGGCCTGCTGGCGCTGACGACACAACTCCATCCGGAAAAGCAACTGCGCCGCGTCACCGGTCGACTGTGCGCGTGGGACGCCGCGGTCAACGGTTACGAGATCCATTGCGGCATCTCGCATGGGCCCGCGCTCGCGACACCGTTTGCGCGGATCGACGATCGCCTTGACGGCGCCAGCTCTCCCGATGGCCACGTGATCGGCACCTACCTGCACGGAGTCTTCGATCATCCTGACGCGGCGCGCGCTCTGCTCCTATGGGCCGGTCTCGAAGACGCCACCGCGATCGACTATCACGCCCTGTGCGAGCACGAACTCGATCGCCTCGCCGATATGGTCGAAGCCCATCTCGATCTGGCGCGCATGTTCCCGTTCCCGCTGCCGCGGCCGGAGCAGGAGCCGCGACGATGAATCACGCCGCATCGCTGGAATTGATCCTGGGCGGTGCGCGCTCGGGCAAGAGTCGCCTTGCGGAGCGCCGCGCGCTGGCCGATGGTCGCGCGCTGATCTACCTCGCGACCGGCACGCCGGGCGATGCCGAGATGACCGATCGCATCGCGCATCATCGCGCACGGCGCGGTCCGGAATGGCAATCGGTCGAGGAACCGCTGGCGCTCGGCGCGGCATTGCGCGCATACGCTCGCGCCGAGCGGTGCATCGTCGTCGACTGCCTGACGCTGTGGCTGAGCAACTGCCTGTTGCTGGATTGCTGGCCGGCGCAATGCGACGCACTGTTCGACGCGCTCGACGACGTACCTGGCCGGATTGTGTTCGTCAGCAACGAAGTCGGTTCCGGCATCGTGCCGCTCGGTGCGCTGAGCCGGCGCTTCGTCGATGAATGCGGTCGGCTGCATCAGCGCCTCGCCGCACGCGCCGAACGCGTGACCCTGGTCGTCGCCGGCTTGCCGCTGGAATTGAAAAACCCGTGATCGCCTCACGACGATTGAACCCGACCTGGCAACTGGATCCCGACTCATGACCGCGACCGACTGGATACACACACCGACCGCCAAGATTGATCGCGCCAGCATCGACGCCGCGCGCGAACGGCAGGCGCAACTGACCAAACCGCCGGGCTCGCTCGGCCGGCTGGAAGAGATCGCGATCGCATTCGCCGGTTGGCAGGCGACACCGGTGCCACGCATCGATCGCGTGCTGGTGCGCGTCTTTGCCGCCGATCACGGCATCGTCGCCGAAGGCGTCTCGGCATTTCCGCAAGCGGTGACGGTCGAGATGATCCGCAACTTCACCCGCGGCGGTGCGGCGATCTCGGTGTTGAGCCGCGAGGCCGGCGCGGACTTTCGCGTGATCAATCTCGGGACCGCCGCGCCACTCGGCGATGCCGATCGCGCCAATCCGCTGCTGCGCGATGTCGCGCTCGCGCCGGGTTGTGCCAACAGTTGCCGCGAACCGGCCTTGTCCGAAGACCTGCTCGCTCGCGCACTCGCCGCCGGCGCCGAGGAAATCACCGAAGCAGCGCCCTCGCCGCAACTCTTCCTCGCCGGCGAAATGGGGATCGGCAACAGCAGCAGCGCCGCCGCACTCGCGAGCGCGCTGCTCGATGAACCCGCGACAGTGACTGTCGGCCCCGGCACCGGCGTCGCCGGCCCCGATCTCGATCGCAAACGCGCCGCGGTCGCCCGTGCGGTGGCCTTGCACCAGAGCCACTGCACGACCCCGTTCGAAGCGCTGCGCCGGCTGGGAGGTCTCGAAATCGCCGCGCTCAGCGGCGCCTATCTCGCCGCGGCGCAGCGCGGCGTGCCGAGTCTGGTCGATGGCTACATCTGTTCGGTCGCCGCGCTCGCTGCGTGCCGAATCAATGCGGGGGTCCGCGACTGGCTGCTGTTCGCACATCGTTCGGTGGAGCCCGGCCATCGCCACGTGCTCGACGCATTGCAGGCCGAACCACTGCTCGATCTCGGCATGCGACTCGGCGAAGGCAGCGGCGCCGCCACCGCGCTGCCCCTGTTGCGGCTCGCCTGCGCGCTGCATGCCGGCATGGCGACCTTCGCCGAAGCCGGCGTCAGCACGGGCGCGTGACCGAAATCCTCACGATCGCCGCCGCCACGGGGACCGATCGACTACCGGTACCATCACAATTACGAAACGCGTTCCCAGGCCGTTTGCCCCGGTGCTCGGTTTGATTGCGCGTGCCGACCACCGTCGGTAGCGCGTATCACACGGGGCCGGGGCTCAGTTCGACGAGTTCCGCGAACGCGAGAGTCATGGAGAACGCCTGAGCCAACGGCAAGTGATGGTGTTCCGCCACGAGCGCGCGGATGGGGCCGCCATGGCAGAGAAATAGCGAACATCCGCCTTGCTGCTCCCAATCGACCCGGGCGGCCCGGACGCGCGCGGCGAGCGCGGCGAAGCGCTCGCCGCCGGGCGGTGCGCCGTTCACGAAATCGCCGGTCCAGGCGCGGCATTCCGGCCCATCGATCGCGTCCCAGCGGCGGCCTTCCCAGATGCCAAAGTCGAGTTCGAGCAGGCGCGCGTCGCTGACCACCGGCACGCGCAGCCGTTCGCCGAGCCAATGTGCCGGTTCGATGCAGCGTTGCGCCGGGCTGGTCACGATCCGCGTGATGCCGGGTGCGCTGGCGTTCAGCCGGTGCCCTGCGCGACCGATGGCATCCTGCCAGCCCGGTTTGAGCGCGACCTCGAGGCGGCCGTAGCACAGTCCTTCGATGTCGGCCGGTTCCGGATGCCGCAACAGGTAACGAACCATGGGACCGCTCAAGAAACCTGGGGACCGGCCACCAGCGCCAGCAACACCGTGGTTTCGCCCAGTTGCTGCAACGCGCCGAGCGTATCGCCGGTATAGCCGCCAAAGCGCTGGCGGCAGGCGAACGTGAACGCGACCGACAGCGCCGCGAGACAGCACGCGATCAACAGCAACCGTGGCGGCGCCACCAGCAGGATCGGCGGCAGCAAGGCACCGGCCAACGCCGGTAGCCAGTTCCCGCGCGGCAGGCGCTGCGCCACCAGCCGCGCCCGGCTCGTCGCCTGCGTCACATAGCTGTGGGTCGCGATGACGCAGATCGGAGGCAACCGACTCAAGGCATGGGCGACGATCAGCGCGCCAGCCGCGAACGCCACATCTGGCGATGCGCGCAACGCGCAGAATTTCAGCGCCAGCGTGAGGCCGAGCGCGAGCACCCCGAAACTGCCGAGCCGCGAATCCTTCATCGCGGCCAGGGCCTTATCGCGATCGCCCACCGGGCCGAAGCCGTCGGCGGTATCGGCAAGTCCATCCTCGTGAAAGGCCCCGGTCACGACGAGCGCGGCGGCGAGCGCGAGCAGGATCGCGGCGTCGCGCGGCAGGAACATGCTTGCCAGATACAGTACCGCGGCACCGATCCCGCCGGTGACCCAGCCGACCAGCGGCAGCCAGCCCGCCGCGCGAGAGAGTGCGTCTTCGCTGAAGCGCGCCCAGCCCGCCACCGGCAACCGGGTGAAATAGCTGAACGCCAGCAGGATATCGTTGACGAGTTCGCGCATCGGAGCGCGCACGCTACGCGATCCGGCAGTTCCGTGCCACTGCACCATTTCAGGAACGCCGCGGTTGTAGAATCGGCCGATGCGGCCTCGCCCCGAGGTCGTGCATCCGGCCGGAGGAAATTGCCATGCGAATTGGTTTCCGTGCGTTCCTGTCGTCACTCGTCCTGACATCCGCCGCGGTCCAGGCGGGCGTGGGGCCGATCCCGCTCGACTGCAATCGAGCCTGCCTCGAAGACGTGGTCAAGCAGTACCTCGCTGCGCTGGTCGCGCATGATCCATCCAAGCTGCCGCTGTCGCGCGATGTGCGCTATACGGAGAACAATCAACTGCTCGAGATCGGTGACGGCTTCTGGAAGACCGCGCAGGGACGCGGCAATTACCTGCATGTGTTCGCCGATCCGGAGTTCGGTCAGGTCGCGGCGATGGGCACGATGCGCGAGGCCGGCGAACCGTTGCTGCTGAGCTTGCGGCTACGCATCGAGCTTGGCCGCATCACCGAGGTCGAAAGTGTCTTCTTCCGTCCCGGCGGCGGCGGCCCGAACAACATCGCCGACATGGACAAGCCCTATGTGCCGGAAGCGATCTGGTTCAAATCGATTCCACCGCAGCAACGGCTGTCACGCCAGCAACTGATCGCGATCGCCGATGCCTATTTCACCGGTTTGCAGCGCAACGATGGCAAAGGGGTCGGCAACACCGGCACCTATCCATTCAGCAACGACTGCCACCGCATCGAGAACGGATCCGCGACCACCAACGTGCCGCGCCCGGCCGATGCGCCGGCGGATGCGGTCAACGGCTTCTGGATGGACTGCATGGGGCAATTCAAGCTCGGCTACTACTTCGTCGTGCAGAACATTCACAGCCGTCGCTTTCCTCTGGTCGACGAGGAGCGCGGCATCGTGTTCGCGCACGCGATCCTGGATCAAGGGACCGTCAACAAGGGCGTGCTGTCCGACGGCCGGCCGTTCGAGTTTCGCGGCTTCAACCGGCCATCGAGCATCCTCGTCACCGAAGCGTTCCTGATCGAAGACGGCAAGATCCGACGCGTCGAAATGGTCGGCCCGTCGGCCGTCTATCACATGAACTCGCCCTGGGGTGGACTCAGCGGGGATTGAGCGACAGCGCGAGCACGCGATCGCCGCGGTAGGTACCGATCCAGAGGACGTCGCCGACGCGGACCGCGACGGTCGCGTTCTGGAACGGCGCCGCACCATCGAAATCGGCCAGCGTGCGCGCGGTCAGCGCTTTCGGCTCGATTGCGACCACACCCCAGCCGCCACTGCACGGCGGCGTCCCACAGGTGTTGGCCGCCGCGCCGCGGTGGCCGGTGCCGAGCAAGGTGCCATCCGATGCCCAGCGCAGATTGTCCGGGCTGAAATTGACGCGCAGCACGCCATCCTGAACCACGCCGTCGCTCCAGGAGGTGCCGCCGCGACGGTACCGTCGCACTTCGCGCGAACCATAGACCGCGATGAACAGATGCTCGCCATCGGCCGAAAACGCGAGCCCGTTTGGCCCGGACAATTCGGTCCCGGGAACGACGACTGGCGCAGCGCCGGGCCGCCAGAAATACACGCGCCCGGACACCTCACCGGCCGCCACGAGCGCGAAGGCATTGCGCTCGACGGCGCTGTACATCTCGGTCGCGACGAAACTGCCATCCGGCAACACGGCGATCGAATTCATCATCGCGGTCGCCGGCATCGGCACGCAGCCGACCCAGGTCACGCTCGGCGTCGCGCCGCGTGCATCGAGGTCGAATACCTCAATCGCTTCACGCGCGCCATGGCCGACCACATACAACCGGTATTGCTTCGTTGCCACGGCAAGAAGATCCAGGCCATGCGCCGAGAAATCGCCGGCATCGATCGGTCCGGGACAGGCGGGAAACATTGCGCGATCGTGGCGCTGCGCCGGCGTGTCGCCGGGAAACAGCATCGAGCGCGTCCGCGTCTCGGCGTCGATCAGATGCAACCGGCCGGCGATGCCCTCGCCCGACATACCGCTCGCGATCAACCAGCGGGAAGCACCGACACGAATCAGGTCCTCGGCATTCGGCGTGTCGCAAACGAACGCCATGGCCCCCTGTGGTTCACAGGAAGCCGCCACCGCGGCTTCGGTGCCGCACGACAGCGCGGTCAGAGCCAACAACACGGAAGTCGGTTTCATCGGCGAACGCTCTTCGTGACAATGAACTGGAAGGCCGCAAGGCCCAGGATGGAGGCTGGGGTCGGAATCGAACCGGCGTCCACGGCTTTGCAGGCCGCTGCATGACCACTCTGCCACCCAGCCGTGGTGACCGCTACAGGAAAACCCGCCTCAGAACCAGCGCTCGCCGCACCGGGCGGCGCTTCGCGATGGCTGGTCCCGCCAGAGTCCAGGATAGGCATGCCCCGGAAGTGCTGCCGGTAACCCGCAAGCGATAGAATCGTCAAGGGCCGCCGGCGGGAAATCTGGAGCGGGAAACGAGACTCGAACTCGCGACCCCAACCTTGGCAAGGTTGTGCTCTACCAACTGAGCTATTCCCGCATAGGGGCGCCATTGTATTGCGCCGGGATACGGTGTCAAGAAATCAACTCCGGCCGCGGCGGAGATCGGGCCAGGCCGCAGCGAGGTATTGGCACATCGACCAGATCGTCAGCAGCGCCGCGAGATAGAGCAGCACGACGCCGATGCGATAGCTATCGATCGGACCGAGGTCGATGCGGATGATCATGAAGATCAGGGCCAGCATTTGCGCCGTGGTCTTGATCTTGCCCCAGATCGATACCTGGACGTGGCTGCGCACGCCGAGTTCGGCCATCCATTCGCGCAGTGCCGATACCGTGATTTCGCGGCCGATGATCACGGCGACCGGCAACGCCAACAGGACCCGCGGGTCCTGTTGCAGCAACAGCACCAGCGCAACGGCGACAATCAGCTTATCGGCGACCGGATCGAGAAACGCACCAAGCCGTGTCGTCTGTCCTAGGCGCCGTGCCAGATAGCCATCCAGCAAATCGGTCAGCGCGGCGATGATGAAGATGACACCGGCAATGATGCGGCTGGCCGTAGACGGCAGATAGAAGATCACGACAAAGGCGGGGATCAGCGCGATCCGCAGCAGCGTCAGTTTGGTTGGCAGGTTCATGGTTCGTTGTGCAATGCCGCGTAGATGCGCTCTGCCAGCTGGCGACTGATTCCTTCCACGGCGGCCAGTTCCTCCACTCCCGCGCGCACGACCCCCTGCAAACCGCCGAACTGGCGGATCAACTGCCGGCGTCGCTTGTCCCCGATCCCCGGTATCGCGGTCAGTACCGACTGCCGCCGCTGCCCGCTGCGCTGCGCGCGATGGCCGGTAATCGCGAAGCGGTGCGCTTCGTCACGGATGCGCTGGATCACCAGCAAGGCCGGCGACTCCGGCGCCAACCGGCGCGCCTGCGCGACGTCATGCATCACCAGGCTTTCCTGTCCCGGCCGGCGTGCCGGCCCCTTCGCCACTCCGATCACCGTGATACCGCTGACCGGAATTGCATCGAGTGCTTCCTGCGCCATGCGCACCTGCCCGGATCCGCCGTCAATCAAAAGCAAATCCGGTAGTGCTGCCCCTTCATCGCGCAGCCGAGTATAGCGCCGTTGCACGGCCTGCCGCATCGCGGCGTAATCGTCGCCGGCAGTGATCGCGGTGATGTTGAAGCGACGGTAGTCAGAGCGGCAGGGTCCTTCGCGATCGAACACCACACAGGATGCTACCGGGCGCTCGCCGCCCGTATGGCTGATATCGAAGCACTCGATTCGTTGCAGCGGGCGTTCAAGTGAGAGCACCTCGCGCAACGCTTCGAGCCGACGCTGATGGTCACCACTCGACGCCAGCCGCTGGCGCAATACCAGCTCGGTATTGCTGCGCGCCAGATCGAGCAGGTGGCGCCGTGCGCCGCGAACCCTGGTGCGGATGCGGATGGTGTGTCCGGCGTGTTCGGACAGTGCCGCGGTGACACTGTCGCGTTCAGCAAAATCGCGATCGACGATGATCTCGACCGGTATTCGTCGCTCCGGTCGTGCCGCCAGGTAGTATTGCGTGAGGAAGGCGGTGAGCAGCTCGTCTGGGTCGCAGCCGGCGCCGAGGGTCGGAGAGAAAGTCTTGTTGCCAAGATTCAGGCTATTGCGCACGAACAACACCTGCACGCAACCGACATCGCCTTCGCAACGTACCGTGACGATGTCGCAATCACCGCTGCCACCAAGCGGTGGCTGCAATTGCTGCACACCGCGCAGATCGACAATCCGATCGCGCAACAACGCCGCCTGCTCGTAGCGCTGCTCGCGGGCGGCCTGATCCATCCGGTCAGTGAGGCTTTCGATGACCGCCTGACTGCGCCCTTCGAGAAACCGGACCGTGTCGCGCAGGTCGGCGGCATACTCGGCCGCGCTGATCCGATCAACGCAGGGCGCACTGCAGCGCGCGATCTGGTAGAGCAGACACGGTCGCGAGCGGTTTGCGAAATAGCTGTCCTCGCATTGGCGCACGCGAAACAGCTTCTGCAACAGTTGCAGCGTCTGTCGGACCGCGCTGGCGTTCGGGTACGGTCCGAAGAATCGGCCGGGTAGGCTGCGCGTGCCGCGATACACGGAGATGCGGGGATAGGGATGCCGGCCGGAGATATGGATGTAGGGGTAGCTCTTGTCGTCGCGCAGCAGGATGTTGTAGCGCGGCCGGTGTTCCTTGATCAGATTGTTCTCCAGCAGATAGGCTTCGGTCTCGGTCGCGGTCACCGTGAATTCGAAGTCCGCAACCTGCCGCACCATTGCCTGCTGTTTCGGATCGGCATTGCCGCGCGTGAAATAGCTGGTGACGCGGCGCTTCAGATTCACTGCCTTGCCGACATAGATCATCGTCCCCTGTGCATCGAGCATGCGATACACGCCTGGTCGTTCGGGGAGTGAGCGACTCAGCCGTCGCAAGCGCCGCGTGAGGTCCTCGGTCGTAACGTCTTCCGCCATGCCGTCATGATAACTGCGCGCGCTCGGGCCGGGCCTACGTCGTCGCCGTTTGCAACAGCACTGCGCCGATATCGGTCAGACCATGGCGGCAGGCAATGGCGGCCAATTGAACATCGTTGCTGGCGCCGAGTTTGCCCAGCAGACGCCGGCGATGATGGGACACGGTCTTGATCGACAGGTGGATCCGCTCGGCAATCTGCTCGGTCGAGCAGCCAGCCGCGATCAGATGCAGTACCTGGATCTCGCGCTGCGACAGCGAATCGACACCGCTTCCCGGCGCCGTCCCGACCAGGTCCGCCGCGATGTACTGCGCGACATCGGCGCCGAGGAAGCGGTCGCCGCGCATGACGATGCGGATGGCATTGATGAGATCGCTCCAGCTGGCGTCCTTGCTCAGGTAACCAACGCCACCGAGCTCCATGAACTTGACCGGGTAGGGTCCTTCGGCGTAGCCCGACACACCAATGATCCGCACCCGCGGATCGGAGGCCAGCAAGCGCCGGGTCGCTTCGAGTCCGCCCATGCCCGGCATATTCAGATCCATCAGGATGACGTCGAATTCCTGGTTGCGCGTCAGCGCCCGCGCCTCCTCGCCGCTGGCGGCCTCGGTGATGACAAAGTCATCCACCGCACCAAGAATCCGGCTGAAGCTGTAGCGAATCAGGCGCTGATCGTCGACGATGAGTATTCGGACCATGACGAACCTGCTACCAGCCCTTGGGACATGCGAGGGCACGCTAACACGGACCGCCAGCTCAGCCCTGGTCGGTGGTAGTGAAGATTTGTGGATTGACGAAGTTTTGCGGCGGGTCGATCCGTTGCCGCGGCAGTGCAAACGTGCTGCCGTGCCTGCCGCGTGGATCTATTCTTCGACCTTCACGACATCGGCATGGCGCAGGTCGTGTTTCCAGACTCCGTCTTCGAGACGATAGACATCGGTGAATCGGCGATGAACGCGCTTGCCGGCATTGGCAAGTCCCGGGGCCGGCACAGCGACTTCGATCCCCATCAGCACCACGATCTCCTTGCCATGCGACGCCGCGTATTCGATTTGCTGTTCCAGCGACGCATAAGCGACCGAACCGGCGGCGAACATCGCCAGCAGTTCCGCCCCAGGCACGATACCGTTGCCCGGCGTGTTGGCGACAAAGGTTGACGACACCTGCGTCGCCAGCAGACGACCGGACACCAGCGCCTCGACCTCGCGCCGGTTCACTTCGAGAACCTGTTGCACGATCGGATCAGTCACCACCAGTGTCGGTTGCTGCGCCATCACGGGCACCGCCATGGCCAGAAGCAAGGCGAACCCAAATCCGGCAGCGTTGGGTGCCGATCGTGCCGCCGCGCCGTCGCGTTCATCGCAGTTCAGCATCGCGTTATCCTCGCTTACGCTCGCGCGCTATCGTACTCGATCAATGCTGGCCTCGCGCTGGCGGCCGTTGGCCCGGATCCGGATAATGGCCTGACTCGAACAAAGCGCCACGATTGCATCATGGACCCACGACTGAAAGACATCCGCATCGGACTGCGCCGCATCGGTCGCGGCAGTGCTCCAGAAGATATCGTCGCCGCATCGCGGCTGTTCGTGCCGCTGCATGAGCGGGAACCCTATGTCGGCGTGCGCATCGTCCGCGACCGGAACTATGGTCCGCATCCGCGCCATCGGCTGGATCTGTTCCTGCCCGAGGCGGTGGCGACGGCGCCACGGCCGGTGCTGGCTTTCGTCCACGGCGGCGGTTTCAGCGCCGGGGACAAGAAGTTTCCCGGTTCGCCGTTTCACGACAACGTCGGCGTCTGGGCGGTACGCAATGGTTTGGTCGGCGTGAACCTGACCTATCGGCTGACCCCCGAAGTTGGGTGGCCGTCCGGTATCGAGGACCTGACCGCGACCATGGACTGGTTACGGCACGAGATTGGCGCCCATGGCGGCGATCCGGCGAGGATCTTTCTGCTCGGCACATCCGCAGGTGCGGTACACGTCGCGACCTATCTGGTTCACAACGCCGCGCATGCGGTATCGGGCGCCAGTGGTCCGGCGGTCGCCGGTGCCATCCTGCTGTCCGGCTTGTACGACTTCACGGCGGAACTCGACAATCCGCTGCTGGCCGCCTATCTCGGACCCGATCCGCGCTGTTACGCGGAACGCTCGGTCATCGACGGCCTGGCATCGACCCCGGTGCCCTTACTGGTGACGCTCTCGGAACACGACCCGCTCGATTTCGAGCGCCAGGCCTTGCTGCTGCTCAATGCGTTTTACCGGCAGCACGGCTGCTGGCCAAACTTCATTCGCCTGCTGGGGCATTCGCATTTCACCGGGACCTTACAGTTGAACACGGTCGACGATTACTTCGGCACGCATCTGCGGGAGTTCATCGAGTGCCACTCAGGCGGTGTCGGCACCGCCTGAGTGGTTGTTGATAGTTCGTGATGCATCCCTCCGGCAGTGCCGCACGATGTTTCGGTGCGTCAATACTGGAACAAGGGTTCCGGCTTGGCGACGCCGTAGCCCTGAACGTAGTCGACGCCAAGCACGCGCAACTGTTCCAGGATCTGCTCGTTCTCGACGAACTCCGCAATCGTCTTCTTGCCCATCACATGCCCGACTTCGTTGATTGACTTGACCATCGCCAGATCGATCGGGTCGGTCAGGATGTCCTTGACGAACAAGCCGTCGATCTTGATGTAATCGACCGTCAGGGTTTTCAGATAGGCGAACGACGACAGGCCGCTGCCGAAATCGTCCAGCGCGAAGCGGCAACCGAGGCTGCGCAAGGCATTCATGAACTTCACCGCGTAACTCATGTTGGCAATCGCGGCGGTTTCGGTCACTTCGAAGCAGATCTTCTCCGGTGATACCGGGGACTCCCGGAAGTGCTCGATGATTTCGCGCAGGAACTCACCATCGCTGAGCGATTGTCCCGACAGATTGATCGAGCAGAGCGACAGTCGGTCGAGTTCCACGGGTTGCGTCGCGAACCAGTCGAACATCTTCTGAATCACCCACCGATCCACCCGCAGCGCCATGTTGTAACGCTCGGCCGCCGGCAGGAACGCGCCCGGAGGGATCAGCCGCCCCTGCTTGTCCACCATGCGGATCAACAGCTCATAATGCTCCCCAGCTTCGCCCGCGACGGTGGGTGCGATGCGTTGCTTCCAGAGTTGCAGCCGATCGTGGTCAAGCGCATCGCTGAGCCGGGCAATCCACTGCATCTCGCCGTGTCGCTCGGCAAGTTCCTCGTCATCCGGGCGATACACATGAATGCGATTGCGCCCGGAGTCCTTGGCCGCATAACAAGCCGCATCGGCCCGTCGCAGCACATCGGAGACATCGTCCCGGACGCTGATGGGGACAAGACCAATACTGACGCCGACGGTGAAGTTGTTGCCGTCCCAGCCAAAGCGGTAATCCTGGACCGTGCGCCGGATGGCATGCGCGACGCGCTCGGCATCGCGCAGGGAACAGTTCTCGATCAGTACGGCAAACTCATCGCCGCCCAGTCGCGCCAGGGTATCGTGCTTGCGAACGCTGGTGTGCAGCAGCGGCCCGATTTGGCGCAGCAACTCGTCCCCGGCACTATGGCCACAGGTATCGTTGATCACCTTGAACTGGTCGAGATCGAGATAGCACAGGGCGTTCTGTGATTTGGCGTCGGACCGGGCGATCACCGCTTGCAGCCGCGATTCGAACTCGCGCCGGTTGACCAAGCCGGTCAGCGAGTCGTAAGTCGCCTGAAACGAAAGCTGTTGCGTCAATTCATGGATCGCCGTGATATCGAGCAGGGCACAGCACATCACCGTCGTGCCCTGCAATTCCACCGACTTGGCACTGAGTGACAACCAGAGGCGTGTACCATCGTCCCGGCTGAACAGGATTTCGCTGCCGCGCAACTCCCCAGCGCTGACCAGTTCCGCAATCACTTCGGACGCTGCCTCGACCGCATCAAAGATGTCGAACAGCGAGGTGTTGATGATCGCGTCGCTCGGTTTGCCAAGCAGCTTTTCGACTTGCCGATTGGCGTACAGGACCATGCCGTCGGACGCGCGGCTGATGATGAGCGCTACTGGAGAGGTCTCCGCGATCATGCGGAAGCGTTCCTCGCTCTCCTGTTGGGCTCGCTCCGCCCGCAGCCGCTCGCTGATGTCCCGGTTAACCGAGAAGCCGAACTCCCGGCCATCAAGCACGACATTGGTCGCCGTCACCTCGACCGGAAACACGGTGCCATCCTTGGCCCGGTTGACGGTTTCGACGACTCCCCGCTTTCCGGCCAGCACCATCCGGAACGACCGCGCCCATTGCTCTGGGGACATTTCCGGGTTGAGATCGAATACCGTCAAGTGCGCCAGTTCTGCCGCCGTGTAGCCCACCGCCCGGCTGGCACTGTGGTTGGCGTAGGTGATGCGACCGGCAGCGTCGTAGAAATAGATGGGGTCTCGCGTGTTCTCGATCGCGAAACGCAGTTCTTCAAGCTTGCGCAAGGATTCTCTGCGCTCGGTGATGTCCCGCACGAACGCCGCGGCAAACTGTTGTCCATCGTGCTCGGCCCTGCCGATCACGATTTCGACAGGGTAGCAACTGCCATCCTTTCGGCGCTGGCTGGTTTCCAGGATGACGGCCTGACCATCGGCGTCGGTCTGGTTGGAAGCGTCATGCCACGACTCAGCCAACTGCGGATCAAGGTCGCGGATATTCATCCGCATCAATTCGGCTTCAGTGTAGCCAAGTGAACGGCACGCAGTGCGGTTCGCGTAGTAAATGCCGCCGTTGACGTCAAAGAGATAAACTGCGTCGGGGGCATTCTCGACCGTGAAACGCAACTGCTCAACCTGGCGAGCCGTCTTCTTGCGGCTGGTCAGGTCGCGAACGACGGCGCAGCAGCATTCGACGCCGTCGATTTCGGTATGGCTGACCACGATCTCGACCGGCACCTGCGTCCCATCGCGGCGCAGATGCAACGATTCGATGGTCTCGGGGTTTCCTTCACGGACCCTCTGCCATGCCGCCTGCCACGATGCTTCCGTCAGTGACGCGTCGATTGCGAAAACGGTTTTGGCCAGCAGGTGTCGGCGGTTATAGCCCAGCATGCGGCAGGCGCTCTC